>JAISDP010000070.1 GCA_031264715.1 Bacteroidales bacterium | reverse complement strand
CGGCAAGCCTGCACCTGGACATTTCAGAAATCGAAATCGTGAACCTGCGCCACGACCGCGAAGAGGAACGGCGCGACCGCTATGCCCGCATCCTGGCCGAAAAGCGTTCCCGCGAAGGCTCAACCTACGACGAAGCCCGCGACAAAATGTTCGAGCGCAACTATTTCGGCATGATGATGGTGGAAACCGGCGATGCCGACGCTTTCATCACGGGCGTATACACCAAATACTCCAATACCATCAAAGTGGCGAAGGAAGTGATCGGTATCCGCGAAGGATACGGCAACTTCGGGGCAATGCATATCCTTACCGGAAAAAAGGGCACGTTCTTTCTGGCCGACACGCTGATCAACCGTCATCCTTCGACCGAAGTGCTGATCGATGTTGCCCGCCTGGCAGCCGAAGCGGTGCGCTTTTTTGCCAACGACCCGGTGATCGCCATGCTTTCGTACTCCAACTTCGGCGCCGACGCGGAAGGAAGTCCCGCAAGCGTGCACGAAGTAGTGCGCGCCATGCAGGAACAGTATCCCGACCTGCCCATCGACGGCGAAATGCAGGTAAATTTCGCCCTGGACAGGAACCTGCGCGACCGGAAATACCCGTTCAACAGACTGTCCGGGAAAGATGTGAACACATTGATATTCCCCAACCTGAGTTCGGCCAATACCGCCCAGAAACTGCTGCAGGAAATGGGCGTGGGCGAAACAATCGGCCCGCTCCAGATGGGATTGAACAAACCGATACACTTCACCGACATCGAAAGCTCCGTGCGCGACATTGTCAATATCACCACCGTAGCGGTGATTGACGCTATTGTTCAGGAATTGAAGGAAGAGTAGAGTCCGGCCTGCACAGGAAAGTGAAACGCAATGAGAGAGGGGCATCGGCCTCTACCCCGGGCAAACCGCAGGCGTAGCCCAGTCGTGGTCGGAAGATTATGGTAATTGTAAATAGCTCTGAAAGAGCGATATCAATAGCACAGGGCAACGCCCTGTGTCGCAGCAAACACATTCATACCAAGCCCCAACGGGGCGTAATCAGATATATTTCATTTGATTACGCCCTTTCAGGGCTTAATAGATATTGTGCTTCTCTGATCCGTAGGGCGTTGCCCTACGCTATTGATTACGCCCTTTCAGGGCTTATTACATCTTCCGACCACGACAGGGCAACGCCCTGTGTTGGAAATGCGCCGCTCGCCATGAAGCCCCAACGGGGCGTAATCCGTCTTATCTCATTTGATTACGCCCTTTCAGGGCTTAGGGATATGGTGCATCCCCGGTTCGCAGGGCGTTGCCCTACGCTATTGATTACGTTCTTTCAGAACTTATTACGTCTTCCGACCACGACTGTGCGTTGCCCTGCGCTGTTGATTACGCCCTTTCAGGCCTTTCAGGGCTTGGCGTTTGCGGGACATTTATCCCGCAGGGCGTTGTCGACGTTGTCCTGCGCTCAATATTAATGTCTTTTATAAGTTATATTTTTTTATCCCTAAAACATCCATCATGGCTGAAAAATTCATCACTTTAGAAACCACCATCGTTCCGTTACTCGTTGAAAATATAGACACCGACCAAATCATCCCGGCACGCTTCCTGAAGGCGACCACCCGCGACGGATTCGGCGAAAACCTGTTCCGTGACTGGCGATACGACAAAAGCAACCGGCCTGTTGCATCGTTTGTGCTGAACAACCCTGCCTATTCGGGCAAGGCGCTTGTCGGCGGTAAAAATTTCGGTAGCGGTTCGAGCCGCGAACATGCCGCCTGGGCAATTGTCGACTACGGGTTCCGCGCCGTCGTATCCAGCTTCTTTGCGGATATCTTCAAGAACAATGCCCTGAACAACGGTTTGCTTCCCGTACAGGCAAGCCCTGCGTTCCTGTCAAAGATTTTCGCAGCCGTGGAAAAAGACCCGGAAACGAAAATCCGTATCGACCTCGAAAAACAGGAAATCACCCTGCTCGCAACCGGCGAAAAGGAATCGTTCGATATCAATCCATACAAAAAAACCTGCCTGCTCAACGGGTACGACGATATTGACTATCTGCTGAGCATGAAGGATGAGATTGAGGCATACGAAAAAAGCCGGTAACCCGCAAGTTGTAAATCCCGGTAAGCTTGTGATAACTCTCAAACATATACTCCAAACATGACCATCGAAATCATGGATACCACCCTGCGCGACGGGGAACAAACATCCGGCGTAGCTTACACGGCTACCGAAAAATTGCATATATCGCGCCTGCTTCTCGAAGAGGTGAAGGTCGACCGTATTGAAGTGGCCTCGGCGCGGGTATCGGCAGGCGAGTTGGAAGCCGTGAAGCGCATTACCGAGTGGGCTGCAAAAAACGATCGGCTGAAACAGGTGGAAGTCCTGGCTTTCATTGATGGAGCGCTATCTATCGACTGGATACGCGATGCCGGCGCTCAAGCAGTGAACCTGCTCAGTAAAGGTTCGCTGAAACACCTCAAGGGACAGTTGCGTAAGACGCCGGAAGCGCATGTGGCCGACATCCGCCGGGCGATTGAAACAGCATCGCAATCGGGCATGAAAGCTAATCTTTACCTGGAGGATTGGAGTAACGGCATGCGACATTCGAAAGATTATGTTTTCTACGTAGTGGACAGCCTCAAGGATACGCCGTTGCAGCGCATGATGCTGCCCGATACGCTGGGGATACTGGCTCCGGACGAAACATTCCGTTTCTGTGAAGAGATGTGCCGGCGTTATCCGGACATCCATTTCGACTTCCATGCGCACAACGATTACGACCTGGCTGTGGCCAATTCGCTTGCGGCTGTCAAAGCAGGGGTACGCGGCGTACACACAACGGTGAACGGATTGGGCGAACGCGCCGGAAATACCCCGCTGGCAAGCATCGTAGCCGTGTTGAAAGACCATACCGATACCGAACTCCGCATCAACGAAGAAAAACTGACATTGCTCAGCAAGATGGTGGAAACTTTTTCGGGTATCCGCATCCCGGCCAACAAACCGGTGGTGGGTGAAAACGTATTCACACAGGCGTGCGGCGTACATGCCGATGGCGACAATAAAGACAAACTGTACTATAATGACCTGCTTCCCGAACGCTTCGGGCGCGTCCGCAAATACGCGCTGGGCAAAACGGCCGGCAAATCGAACGTGGTGAAGAACCTCGAAGAATTGGGCATCCAACTCGATCCCGAAGCCATGCAGCGTATCACCAGCCGCGTCATTGAACTCGGCGACCGCAAGGAGAACGTTACCGCCGAAGACCTCCCTTATATCATCTCGGACGTCTTGCAAAGCGAAGGCATCGGGCAACGCATCAAGGTGCGCAACTACTCGCTGAACGTAGCCGAAGGATTAAAATCATCCGCCACGCTCAGCCTTGAGGTCGATGGTAAATGTTACGAAGAAACGGCAGCCGGCGACGGTCAGTACGACGCTTTCATGAATGCCCTGCAAAAAATTTACGAGCCGCTCAAGATGAACCTCCCCAAATTAGTGGACTACGTGGTAACCATCCCGCCCGGCGGCCGTACCGACGCCCTCGTAGAAACAGTGATCACCTGGCAAACCGCCGAAGGACGCGAATTTAAAACCCACGGGCTGGAACCCGACCAAACAGTCTCGGCCATCAAGGCAACGGTAAAGATGCTCAATATGAAAAACACATAGGAGTGTTGCATTTTTTCATTATTACATTGTCCAAAATTCTCAAGGTATCATAGTCCGGAGGGTGGGATATTAAAAATGTTGATTTGCGTTTCATTTTCTTGTACAATTCGCGGATAAACAAACCTCATTTTCACCTTATTTTCTCTAAGAAAATAACCTTTCATATAACAATCCTTCAATCGTTTTATTTTAAGTCACTTGTGTGTTTGATAAATTTTCATGGTATTCCATTTGTTCCTTGAGTTTATCGACATATTTTTGGACACTTTTCAATTTTCTTTGCAACACAGCCGGTTCATTTATTTGTATGCGCTTCTCATCATATTCGACTTTTGTTTTTACCATGATATAAATCATTTTGCTCATTTTATTGGCGGTAGCCACAATAGCCCATTGGCCCTTTTCGGCTTCTGATACGCCGGTAATAATCACCCAGGGGAGTTTTCGATGCACCGGCAGAATTTGCAGCTTCCCGCAATATCTGTCCGACACGATTTTTACGTTTGGGCACTTTGCTTGAGATTAGTTTCCCTCCCGTAACTTTATTGTTGGGCGCGAGATTTGCCCAGCGGGGAAATTGCTTATAGCTGTCAAACTTCCCCGTAAAGTCATGCTCCAACTCGCCGATTAATTTGAGCAGGGTGCCTTCGCTAATACCCGGAATACGTATCAGGTTGACGCCAAAAAGCCGGCTTCCCCAGCGCTCTACATCAAAGGCTATTGCCGTTTTTTTACTGCGCTGTTTTTCGCTGCGCAAGACTTCTTTCGCCTCCGCCTCCAAATAACATCCGTATTTCTGCATGAGCATCTCCAGTTTTTGCTCGCACTCAGGGTCAACGCATAAAAAATAGAATAAATGAGTGGTTATCAACATTTTTGTTGTTTGGTTGTTGATAACTAATTGATATTCATGATTATATTTTCAGAAAGAGACTGTTTCTTTGCA
>JAISDP010000066.1 GCA_031264715.1 Bacteroidales bacterium | reverse complement strand
GAAATGCCCGTAAGCGCGGCACAGCAATGCTTCGCCCTTTTGGGGATTGAGGCTGCCGTCGGCATTCCCGATTGTTTCAATGGCTTGCAGGGCCTGATTGGCCGAAGCGATGGCCTTGTAGCACGTCTCCCAGATTCCCTGGGGACTGTCCGTATCTACTTCGGTTATATCCTTCCACGAGAAGAACTGTTCCTGCATGCGGTCGTCGTATGTCCGGAAGCGTTCCATGCGGTCGGCATTGTCCGACGATATTTCGGTCAGATAGCAAAACGTATTGGTCGGATAAGCCGATACCAGCAACGCGGCAATCTTTTCGCTGTTGTCCACTTCGGCCCTGTTGTCGGGAGCAACGTCGAGATAGCTGTCGCACGAGCACAAAACCGCCGCTGCCAGAAATAATATGATATGTTTTTTCATTGTATTCTCTATTAAAATTAAAATCCTAATTTGAGGGTAAGGGTAAACTGTTTGGGCACCGGCGCCGCCACGCCTCCCGACCGGAAGAACTCGGGATCCTGTCCGTTCAGCTTGGAGTCGGCATACAGCAGGAAGAGATTGGTTCCCTGCATTTTCAGCGACAGGTGCCTTGCATGAATACGCTGCGCCCAGGCAGCAGGGAAATCATAGGAGAGGGATACTTCCTTCATCCTGATAAAACCGCCGTTGGCCGCACGCACATCCGAATAGTTGTAGCTGCTGTAGCCATAAGCCAGTTCCCTGTCGTCGCCGAACTGCCGTACGTGCATCAGTGTGGGAATGTTGGTTATGTTTTCGTCGCCCGGCAACATCCACCTGTTCTTGAACTCGCGCGGCAGTGAGGCCAGATCGCTGTATACGGCGGCAAATACCGGATCCAGGCGTATCTTGTTGCCAAACGAATACGTAAAGAATAAGTTCAGCCTCCAGTTTTTATACCGTACTATATTTCCCAAACTTCCCGAAACAGTAGGGTCGGTAGGCCCTTCATAAGTAAGGAAGTCGATTTTTTGACGTTCCTGGAAATACGGCCCGTAAGCGCTTCTTTCGCCATTCTCGTCGAGGAACGTGGGCAGACCCTGTTCATTCAAGCCCAGAAACGGAATGGAGAACAGCGCGCGCGCAGGGTAATCTTCTTTCCCGAAACCCGATCCGGTAATCAGGTCGATGATGCGCCGCTCGGTTTCCATTTTCGTAATTTTGGTCTTGTTGAATGCGAAAATGAAGTCGGTATTCCACGAAAAGTCCGTTCCGGTGATGTTAACGCTTGAAACGGTAAATTCCACGCCGCTGGATTTCATTTCGGCAACATTGGCAAACTTCGTTACTTCGCCTCCTATGCCCTGCGTATTGATGGGGCCTATCAGGTCGAAATTGTTGCGCCAGAAAACGTCGGTAACCAAATTCAGGCGATTGTTCAAAAAGCCGAAATCAAAGCCTATGTTCAGCTCGTGTTTCTTTTCGTAGGTCAGCTCGCTGTTTTCCAGCGAAACAAGTTCCATTCCCGATTCCTGATCCTTGGCAAATGGCCGCCAGGGCGTATAGTTCCTGATGATGGCTAAGGAATTTGCATTTTCATTCGAAACGCGGTCGCCCGTCAGACTGTATGACGTCCTCATGGTAAAATGGGACAATACAGGCTGGAAGAGTTTGAAAAATTCCTCTTCGTGCATGTTCCATGCGCCCGAAATATTCCAGGTAGGCAGCCAGCGCGCCCTTCTCGACTTGCCCAATCCGTTGGTGCCTTCGTAGCGCAGCGTGCCGTTCAAGGCATATTTACCTTTCCATGAATAGGCTGCATTTCCGAAAAAAGCCGCGCTGCGCGAATAGGTATTATCCATGTAATAATACTGGTTACCGTCTTCTATCGCCTTTTTGAAATACTGGTACAGATAAAAGGGCGTTTCACCCATGCTGTACTGTAATCCCCAGCCGTTGAAAAAGGTTTCCTTCCTGTCGACGGCATTGATCTCGGTACCTCCGAAGAAATTCATGATGTGCGTGTCGTTGAGAACCTTGTTCCATTGAACCGTAGCGCGGAAATCGTAACCGGTCATCTTGTTGTCCCTGCGCTGATAGATGCCTCCCTGCGGCAATACGCTGATGGGATCGGTAAACGGCTTGTCCGGGTCGCTGTACAGATAGGGGTTGTTGTCGATGATGGTAGCATCGCCCATAGCCCTGTACGCCATGGCCTGGTTGGAGTTATCCAGAATATTGTGTTCCTGCGACGCCGCATTATATTTAATAGCGCCCAAGGCCGATACTTCCAGTCCGGGGATAATTTTCCACTTGACTTCCCCCTGAAACTTCAGGTCGGCTACCGTAATATCCAGATAGTTGTTATCCAGCTCGCTGATGATATTAAACGGCGAATAGTTCCTGACGTACCAGTCGTTGGGGTCCAGCGTGCGCGAGGTATTCAATGCGAAACTGTAGGGGTTGATGTCGAAATCGCGTTTCACCTTTCCCGCCACCACGTCGACATCCTGGCTCAGGGTGCCGGGCGCATTCTGCTTGCGGTACGAAGCGTTGGATATTATGTTGATCGACAGGTTTTTCAAAACGTTGTACGTGTTGTTCAAAAGCGCCGTATAGCGGTTCACCGAACTCTGCCTGTACCATCCCGGATCAATCATGGCGCTTACCGATGCATAGGAAGTGGATTTTTCCGTACCCGACGAGACGCTTACCGAGTGGTTTTGCATGACGCCGTAAGAGAAAAGCTGGTCGAACCAGTCGGTATTCCGCATTTCGGCGTCCTGCAGGTATCTCGCGCGCGCTTCGGGGGTATTTTGCAGGGCAAAAGTACCCGACGCCGGATCATAAGTATTCATCAACTGGTACATTTTCCCGTATACCCCGCTTTCCGATGCCCTGAACGTTTCGGCAAACCGCAACCATCCCTTGTCGGCCAATTCCTGGTAAATTCCCATTTGTTCCTGGGAATTCATGATGTTGAAATTGCGGTAGCTCGGCTTCAAGCGCATCGTAAATTCGCCGCTATAATTGACCTGGCTCGTTCCGGCCTTTCCCTTTTTGGTGGTAACCACCACCACGCCGGGCATGGCGCGGGCTCCGTATATCGAAGTTGCCGAACCGTCCTTCAATATCTGGAAACTTTCGATGTCGTCGGCGTTCAATCCGGCAATAGCCGAACTGATCAGTGTTACGGCATCGCCCGACGATAAGGCGTCGGCGCTTACTTCCACGATATCTTCCATGATCACCCCGTCGACCACCCATAACGGCTTGGATGTTCCGTAAATGGACGTGGCGCCCCTCACGCGGATTTTAGGCGCTGAACCGAACGTTCCCGAAACGTTTTGAACGGTAACCCCGGCCGAACGTCCCTCCAATGCGCGGCTGACGTCGGCAAGCCCGTCAATTCGCACGTCGTCGGCCTTTAGCTGGTCGGTTGCCCCGGTAAACAGGCGCTTGTCAACCGACGACATACCGGTGATCACCACTTCGCCGATCTCCGTGGCAGCGTCTTCAAGCGCCACATTGATCTCGCGCCTGTCGCCTACCGGCATCTCCCGGGTGGTCATTCCCACATACGAAAATACCAGCGTAGCTCCTCCGGGTACATCAATGGCGTATCTGCCCTGAACATCGGTAACTACGCCCGTCGTGGTACCCTTGATGAATACGTTGGCCCCCGGTAGCGACAATCCGTCCGCGGCTCCGGTTACAGTACCCGACACCCGCACTGTCTGGGCGATCGCTACACTCAATCCCAGGCACATGATTCCAATTACTGCTAAAAATTTTTTCATCAATTAAAAAATTTATTCGTCATTACCTACTTGTTAAATTAATGCATGTCTGCTATGCTTATTGTTAAAAAAGGCGACTGATAAAAAAGCTGTGCCGGAAATGGCTTCCGATACTGCTTCAACGGTGCTTAATCGGCATAAAGACACATATGTCTTTATGATATATTCCACAAACTAAAAATGCAAAGATAAAAAATGATTTATAAAATCAAAAAATAACAATCATATTTTAAATTTTTGTGATTTCCGCCGGATGGCTCTGCCGGTTTTACTATTCGGTCTGAAAGAAGGGGTACAATTCCTGTTTCTTTCCTGAACGCACTTCGCTTTCTGCTCCGAATGACTATTCGTGCCGACTCGACATAAAAATCCCGACAAGCAGTAAGTTAGCGCCGTTGAGCCGCATTTGCAATTCGGCTCGGAACATCAGAAGCGGTGCAAGTTCGTGGTGTAAATAAAAAAGCGGCTAAGAAATATTTTCTTAACCGCCTTATTTTCATGTGGGCCCTGTGGGATTCGAACCAACGACCTCCTGATTAAGAGTCAGGTGCTCTAACCACTGAGCTAAGAGACCCATAGGTATTTGTATGTCACAAAGTAAACACCTTTTCGAGAATTGTGCAAACTTTTTACAGCGTTTTGTTAAATCGAGTTTGGAATTGATAATGTTAGTCGGTCAATAATGGAAATTATTATATTTGCAAGGTTAAACCAAAGACCCGAAAACATGAAAGTCAACATCAATGTTGGCGCTGTCATACGAATTTGCGCCATTTTGCTTTTGCTCGTCCTGGCATGGTATTTTTCCAATTTGGTACTTTATATCTTCCTTGCGTTCATCTTTTCATTGATTGGTAAGCCTGTCGCTCAAAAGATCAGCCGGATCAGGATATACAAATATTATATTTCCTACGGGGTAAGCTCTTTATTGACGATGACCGGTTTCATCCTTTTCTTTGGGTTGATCCTGTTTTTCTTTGTGCCTGTGCTCACCCGCGAAGCCAAGATCATTGCCAGCATCAATTACGATGATCTGTCGCATAGCCTGAGCTACCTGCTCGATAATGTGCAGGACTTCATGTATAACAATGGCCTGATTGACGAACAGGAGACTCTGGTAGGCCTTGTTACCGGCGAGATCAGGGATTTTGCCAGCCTCGCTAACTTTTCCAACATATTGGGCGGAGTGGTGAACGCCACCGGTTCGTTCCTGATGGGATTGTTTGCCGTGTTTTTTCTCACCTTCTTTTTCATCAAGGATGATATTCGCCTCGACGGGTTGGCTCAACTGTTGTTTGGCGAGCGACATGCCGGACGTCTGACTGTAGTATCCGAAAAAATCAACAATCTGCTTTCGCGTTATTTTATCGGCTTGTTGGTCGAAATTGTGTCAATGATCACTTTGCTATATCTCGGTATGGCTATATTCGGCATCAAGGGGGCTTTGTTGATGGCGTTCTTCGGCGGTATGCTCAACGCCATACCTTATCTTGGCCCGCTTATCGGGGTAATATGTTCATGTTTGTTCGGCACAATAGACTGTATCAGTATCAACGATTACCAGGCGATACTACCGACCATGCTTGAAATAGCCGGTACGTTCATTGTCGCCAACCTGGTAGACAACATTGTGTTGCAGCCGTTCATTTATTCACAAAGCGTCAAAGCACATGCGGTCGAAATTTTCCTGGTGATCATCATGGGCGGTTCACTGGCTGGGATTGCAGGTATGTTGTTTGCGATCCCCGTTTATACCATCTTACGCACCATCGTGATAGAACTGTTTCATTATGCGAACACCATAAAGAATTAAGAATTAAAAGTTAAGAATTAAAAATTAGTTATATCATTTTGTAAATCATTATTATCATGAAGAAAGTTTTTTTTGTATTTCCGCTATTAGCGATGATGTTTCTTGTATCCTGCGGCCCAAACTGGGAACCGCTGTTCAACGGCAAAGATTTCACCGGATGGGAAGCGTATATTGGCGTTCCCGATTCATCGGTAGATGTGCCGGGCATGGAACGTAACGAAGAAGGCGTATACACACAACCGCTGGGTCTTGGTAACGACCCGCTGAAAGTATTCACTGTGGTGGAAGTGGACGGTGGGCCTGCTATACGCGCCTCGGGACAGATATACGGCTCGTTTGCCACTGTAAACGAATACGGTAACTACCACCTGCGGCTCGAAGTCAGATGGGGCGAAAAGAAATGGGCGCCACGCGAGGATAAACCGCGCAATGCCGGCGTTCTCTATCACGGAACGGGCGACTTCGGCGCAGGCCTGGGCGTATGGAAAATGTCGCACGAATGTCAGGTGATGGAAACTATGTTCGGCGACTCGTTCCGTATGGGTGAAACATTCTGCGATATCACTGCTTCGCGTACCAACGAAAACGAACGTTACACTTTCGACCGCACTGCGCCCAAGGTAAGTTTCGGAAACGGCTTGCCGGCAGGACCTATTTGCAGTAAGAACCCCATGAACGAAAAACCGACGGGCGAATGGAACACTATTGAAGTGCTCTGCTACGAAGGCGCCAGCGTTCATGTAATCAACGGCAAGGTGAACATGATCAACACCAACTCGCACGTAATGGTCAACAACAAGGATGTACCGCTCACCAGGGGCGTGATACAATTACAATCCGAAGGCGCTGAAATTTATTACCGGAATATCGAAATCCGGTCGATCAGCAAAATACCGGAAGAATACCTGAAATAGATGGTACGAAGTATGTATCCCCCGAAATGTTCATTTTTCGTTAGCCAACTGTTGAAGACTTAAATAAACGGCTTTGGTTATATCGGTCAGTTTTTCGAGATGAACGGTTCCTGTTTCATCTCCGGGGGTATGATAATCGGGATGCAAGCCGGTGAAGAACCACAAAATCGGGACATGGCGAAGCGAAAAGGCCAAATAATCGCTGCCTCGAGAACCATGCTCCATAACAGCGGGCTTCGGCACAATATCCAGATGATGATCCGCTATTGCCCTGCCGATCTCTTTGCTCAAATCGTCCAGCTCGCCGGTATAGGCAAGATGAAATTGATTGCCCACAGCGGTATTCTCCGCAGTGGCCCCCGGTATCTCAAACTGTGGGTAGAGAACAGGCATTAACCCTTCGCGGCTGATCATATCCAGATTGATATACGCTTTGATCCGCGAAGGGTCGCCAAAGTTTTCCACAAAATATTCCGAGCCGAGATAATTGATTTCTTCCCCGTCCCAAAAGGCAAGAACAATGTTTTTTAGCGGCTTTCCCCCGCTTGCGGCGAACGATTGGGCGATTTGCAGCAATGCCGCAACGCTTGCGGCATTATCGTCTGCGCCGTTGTATATTTGATCGCCTACGAGTAAGTCATCGACGCCCACATGGTCGTAATGGGCGCCGATGATTATATATTCGTCTTTTTGTTCGCCTTCGATACAGCCGACGACATTTTGTAAATTCAGCCTGCGATAAGCCGGTAATTGCTTATATCGGGCAATTGAATCCGGGTGTACCTGAAAATCAATCCCTTTTTCCCGTGCGGGACTGTACGCTTCAAACCGTTGGAAATACGTGTCATAAAACGGTTTCACGCCGTATTCCAACAAAACGGCTTTGATGTATTCCGACGCCACGCGACCGCCGTTTTTTCCGGCTTCGCGTCCTTCGAGCGCATCGGATGCAAGAAATGAGAGGTGCGCTTCGATGGTTTGCCTGCCAATGGCGCTCAAGCCTGCGTCCCGCACCGGTCGTTTCGCCGGCTTCTGCGCTGTTTCATCCAGAGCCTTTCCATTGATTTTCACTTCGGTTCCCTGTACAAAACCGGAAACCGGAAAAAAAATGGCTGTGAATATCAAAATATAAATTATCTTTGTCGCGTATTTCATAATGTTTATTTTTTAGAATCAGGCGTTCTCCTATCCGCTTTGCAGCGGTGCGGAGGACGTTTTTTTGATAAATATGATTTACTTGCCACTAACCTGGCTTCTGTCGAATGGATCGTATACGACGTTTTGTAAAATTACGTAAACCATATTGTCTTCTTTAAAAATTTATTTGCAAAGGTAAAGGGTCCCGGATGCCGCCGCAATACCATATTTATGGTATATTCTGCTTTTCGCAGGCTCCGCGGGGAGTCCAACTTCGCAGCCTGACGGATTGTTATTGCAGCGGCCTGCTCTTTTTGTTAAAAATCATTTGCTTGTTCCGATTTTTTTGCCACTTTTACAACTTTCAATTCGGTTAAAAACAAAAGAAAAATGCAAGAACAGCAATTAAAAGATACTGTCGGACAATTCGACATACAGGGAACGGTGGCATCGGTAAAACCGCTTGGAGCCGGACATATCAACGATTCATACAAAGTAGTGACCGAGTCGGGTGCACCCGATTACGTACTGCAATGCATCAATCATTATATATTTAAAAATGTAGACGCCTTACAGGATAATATCCGCAGGGTGACCGATCATATCCGCGCGAAACTTACCGCAGCAGGCGTTAAGGATGTTGAAAAACGCGTACTGCGGCTTGCCCCGGCCAGGGATGGTAAACTATACCACAAGGATGCGGATGGTAACTATTGGCGTATTCTGTATTTTATCCCCGACAGCCAGGGTTACGACGAAGGCATTACGCCGGAGTTGGCGTTACATGCCGGTCGTGCTTTCGGCGATTTCCAGGCAATGCTGGCTGACCTCCCCGGTGCGCCGCTGGTAGAAACCATTCCGAATTTCCACAACATGGAAAGCCGGTTGGTTACCTTCCGCCAGGCTGTGAAGGACGATAAAGCCGGACGTCTGGCTAAGACACTGTATATACAGTATATGGTGGATGAGATCGAAAAACGCGCTGATGAGATGTGCAAAGCCGAACGCATGCATCGCGAGGGCATGTTGCCAAAACGCATCAACCATTGCGATACAAAGGTGAATAATGTGCTGTTCGATAAGAATAACCACGTACTTTGTGTAGTTGACCTGGATACGGTAATGCCGGGCTATGTTCTCAGCGATTTTGGCGATTTCATGCGTACCGGCGCTAATACCGGTAAAGAAGACGATCCCGATCTGGACAGGATTTCGATCGATATGAAGATTTTCGAAGCATACACAAAAGGATACCTCGAAAAAGCCAAGTCGTTCCTGTTGCCGGTGGAAACCGACAACCTGGCGTTTGGCGCTAAATTATTGACCTATATGCAAACAGTACGGTTCTTTGCCGATTACCTGGACGGCGACTTGTATTATAAGATCCATTCACCCGAGCATAACTGGCAACGCACTGTAGCGCAATTCAAGCTGTTGCAGAGCATGGAAGAAAATTTCGGTGAAATGTGCCGTATTGTAGCCGAAGCTGCAAAATAAGGACGAAAAAGCCGTACAATATTCCTTCAAAAATCAAAAAAAGATATATTTTTGAATCCGAAACGAATTATCGGGTAATGTTTGCGTCCCGAAACTTCAAACTCAATTTCGATATGAGATTATTTTTCTTGATGATATGTTTGTGTTGTACGCTTTTTACCGCTTGTTCGTCGTGTAACCGGGGCGGCGGAGATACAAAATCGAACAGCACAACCGAACAGCCGCATGTGCGCCAGCGGAAACAAATTGCTATCACATCGCCTAAAAACAATGAAAAGCAACCGCTAGGCGCCACCGTCGCACTATCCGCAAAAATAAAGGATGAAGCCGGGCCCCTTGATTCGTTGCGCTGGTTTATCGATGGCAAATGGGTGAAAACAACCAACGGCGAAGACATTACCTGGAACACCGGGGAGCAAACCACCGGCACACATCGTATTGAGGCTGTGGCTCATTATACATCGGGGCAACGCGACATTGTTTCGGTAACCATGTTCCTGCTGGCTCCCCTGGCTCCCAAACAATACACTTACAAGGTGATGCAGGTTCACCCGCACGATCCGAAAGCTTATACACAGGGTTTGCTTTTCGATGGCGGATTTCTTTATGAAAGTACCGGGCTGGAAGGTAAATCGACCTTGCGCAAAGTAAATATCCAAACGGGCGATACGGTGCAGGCGGCCAGCCTCTCGGACGAATTGTTCGGCGAAGGCCTGGCCCTGGTGGATGACAAGCTGATACAGTTGACCTATAAAAACCAGGTAGCGCTTGTGTACCGGAAAACTGATTTCAAGCTGCTGAGCCGCATCAATTACCCCATGCGTGAAGGCTGGGGGTTAACTTATGACGGCACGCACCTGTTGATGACCGATGGTTCGGCTACGCTGTATTTCCTGGACAGGGAATACCTTACCGAAGTGCGCCGGCTGGAAGTGTGCGACAACAAAGGTATTGTGCAGCAACTGAACGAACTGGAATATATCAACGGCGAACTGTGGGCCAATGTGTATTATGCAGATTATATCCTGCGCATTGACCCAAAAACAGGCGTTGTGCTGGGGCGCATCGATATGACCGGGCTGCTGAAAGACAGCGACCGGAAAATCGGCGCCGAAGTGCTGAACGGCATTGCCTGCGACGAAAAAACCGGAAAGATATATGTTACCGGGAAAAACTGGCCGAAACTGTTCGAAATACAAGTAATTGGGAAGTAACGGAGATTTTGAACTAAGGATAAAACACCACGCGGAAGCCGGCGCCGTCGCTGTGGTAGTATGGGAAGCTGCCGTTACGGTATGCGGAGCGGCACTCCTGGGCGAGGTACTCCCAGCCGCCGCCGCGAAGCACGCGGTACGAACCGGTTGCGCGAAGCAAAGACGGCGGCAAAAGCTGCCGTTAACAGCAGGTTCGCCATGAAATTTAACTTTCGTTTCATCTGTTTAATTAAGAATTAAGAATTAAGAATTAAGAATTATTGATTTAAAAGATTTATTCAAATACATTCCCCCTACCGATATGCCATCCCTGACGGGATTTTTTTGAATTTTGAATTTTGAATTGTCGTTTTCTACCAATATTACATCCCTGACGGGATTTCATTGTTTTCCGATGATTACATCTCTACCAATATTGCATCCCTGACGGGATTTCATTGTCCGGCTAAAGCCCCGTCTATTGGTAGACCCCTTCAGGGACATCATATTGATAGAAGACATCATCATTGGTAGCCCCGTTAGGGGCGATATATTGGTAGAAAACGACATATTAACGACATATTGATAATTCCGTTAGGAATGACATATTGGTAGAAAACGACATATTAACGACATATTGATAATTCCGTTAGGAATGACATATTAACGACATATTGATAATTCCGTTAGGAACGACATATTGGTAGAAAACGACATATTAACGACATATTGATAATTCCATTAGGAATGACATATTGATAGAAAACGACATATTGACGACATATTGATAATTCCGTTAGGAATGACATATTGGTAGAAAACGACATATTAACGAAATAT
>JAISDP010000013.1 GCA_031264715.1 Bacteroidales bacterium | reverse complement strand
ACCTTCATGCTGTAATTCCCGTCCGGATCGGCAGTAGTACCCATCGTCAGCGATTCGATAACGATATTGGCGCCCGTCATCGGTTCGCCGGTTGCTTTTTCAATAATTTTACCGCGTATTTCCCCCGTCTGTGCCGTTACCCATTGCGTAACGCCTATTAACACGCCCCATATCAATAATTTCTTGACCATACAGATATTAAAATTTTTCAGGACAAAGGAATGATCTTCATGTTACGTGAATGTTTCGCTTGGTTTATGTTTCGGTTATTGAATTGTTAAGAAAATGTTAACGCGGTTCCGTAGCTTCGCAGCCTGGTATGCCTAAAACCTGAAAACCGAATCGTATCTTTGCGCACCTGAACTTCAAATATTAAAAAATGCCTGTACAGCAAACAAGTATATGCGTGATCGCCAACAACCGCATCACGGTTAACGGACAAACGGTATTCGAGCAAGCCCCGGATTCGGATTTTGCAGCTTTTGCCAAAGCCGCTTTTAAAAACCTGGAGCTGGCGTACCCAAAGTTTTATAAGATGGATCGACTGTGCAAACTTGGCTTTCTTGCTGCCGAATATCTACTTTACGGTGACATGGCCTGTCGCCCGGATGAGTCAACGGCAATTGTCCTGTGTAACTCGTCAAGCTCGCTGGACAGCGACCTGACGCATCTTCAAAACGCTGAACAGCCAAGCCCGGCAGCGTTTGTGTATACATTACCCAATATTGTAGCCGGCGAGATAGCCATCCGTCATGGAATCAAAGGCGAAACGGCGTTTTTTATCAGCGAGCACGACGATGATCCTGCTGTACGACAATATACGGTCAACCTGCTGGAAAACGGCGCAGCAAGTTCATGTATCGCAGGATGGGTGGATTACGCGGATGAACAGTATCTTGCCAAACTGTATTTTTTAAATATCGGATATTGAATCTGTCCCAAAAGCCTGGTTTTGCACTAAACTTTCCTGCTTATTCCGCAGATTGACGCAGATTCTTCTTCTATGATGACCTGCGCTGTCAGCAGGAAATTAACCATAAAACAAATCCGACGCAATACGGTCGGCTATCATTTTTCCTTTACGGGTGAGCGTGAATACGCCCGCCCGTTCCTGCATATAACCGTTTTGAATGTATGTAGCGGCTTGTTGTAAAAATGTCCCGGCAAAAACATCGCCGAAATGGGTGCGGATATAGCCGATATCAACGCCCCAGGCTGTACGCAGCGAAACCATGATGCAGTCATTGTATTGTTCGGCTGGCGTCAAGCGTTCGCGCTCGAACCATACCCCTCTCCCACCCTCTTCGTCCGGGTTTGCAGGCTTAGCCGCCTCTAAAGCCGCAATATATCCGCTGTTGCTGCTGATATTCCACTGGCGCGATTGCCCATCGCAGGAATGTGCAGCCGGCCCGATACCAATGTAGGGCTTCTGTTGCCAATAAGCGGCGTTATGGCTCGAACGGAAACCCGGACACGCAAAGTTCGATATTTCGTAATGTTCGTAACCGGCCTTTTCCATGGTATCGAGCAGTGCATCGAACTGCCGGACGCTTTCGTCCTCGGATATTGCAAAAGCCTCTCCCCTCGCCTGCCGCCTGCCGAAAACCGTTCGCGGCTCAATGGTGAGGTGGTATGCCGACAAATGGGGCACATCCAATGCAAGCGCCTGTTCCAGGTTGTCCTGCCAACGGTCTGGCGTCATGGAAGGCAAACCGTAGATCAGGTCGATATTGATATTGTGAAATCCGTGCCTGCGCGCTGCCTCCACCGATTGTACCGCTTCGCGTGCACAGTGCCTGCGGTTCATCCATTGCAGATCGTCGTCGAAAAACGATTGGATGCCAATGCTCAACCGGTTGAACCCCAGGTGATGCAAAGCTGCAAGGTAATCATCGGCCAGGTCGTCGGGGTTAGCTTCCAAAGTAATTTCGGCATCGAGTGCGAGTGTATAATATTGATATACGGTTTCCAGCAATCCGGCAAGTTCATCAATAGACAGAACCGACGGGGTTCCTCCTCCGAAATAAAGCGTTTCAACGGGTACTTTCCCGTTATCCGTCCCTGCAACCCGCAGGTAATCCTTCCGTAAAGCAATTTCTTTTTTCATCGCGACAAGCATGGCATCCCTGTCTTTCATCGCCACGCGGAAATGAAAATCGCAGTAGTAGCACACCTGCTTACAATACGGAATATGTATATATAAACCGCTCAAAAACTTTTCATCCTTTATTCCTGATTTTATCGACCCTGCATTGGTGACGGCCGCCGTCGAACGGTGTGTTCAGGAACTCGTCGACAATGCAATACGCTGTTTCCCCGGTGATGAACCGGGCGGGCAACGAGCAGATATTTGCGTCGTTGTGCGCACGCGCCAGGCGGCTGATTTCCGGACGCCAGCACAAAGCCCCGCGAATACCGGCATGTTTGTTTACAGTCATGTTGATACCGTTGCCGCTTCCGCAAATGGAAATGCCAAAGTCACATTCGCCTTTTTCCACTGCATCCGCTAAAGGGTGTGCATAGTCGGGATAATCCACCGAGGCAGGCGTATCCGCCCCGAAGTCCCTTACTGTGTAACCTTTCTTCTGGAGGTAACCTACTATTTCCTGTTTAAGCTCGTAACCGGCATGGTCATTGGCAATGCCTACTGTTTTCATATATATGTTTGATTGGATGATTTATTTTTGAACACTTGGTGCAAATGTAAGTATTTTACACAAAAAAATGAATCAACGCGGAAAACATCAATCTCCGCAGGTCGAAAATTTTTGCGCCGGAGATCGCAGGATGAAAAATTCCACGGAATTTTTGTTGCCAGAGATTCCAGGACGAAAAATTCCGTAGAATTTCTGTTGCCGGAGACTCCGGGATGAAAAATTCCATGGAATTCCTGTTGCCGGAGACTCCAGGACGAAAAATTCCATGGAATTCCGAATTCCGAATATCTTCAGGATGGAAAAATCAATTAAGTTTCACATATATATGTTGTATAAAATAAATGCAAAGACGCGCATATCACAGGCTAAAAAAAAATTCATTTATTTTCTAAAAGACGGGAACATCGGCTTCGATGGAAGGTGAATCTCCAGCGACTGTCGGCCAGTCGTCTATCCACCTCCTCCGTCCGAACTGCGAAGCAGTTCAACCCGCTACGGGGTTGCAGGATAGCGCTGTCCTCCGTAGTACCTCGTGTTGCGCTTCGCAGGGAGTTATCGACATTGGATGCCGTCCGGCATCCGATCCGCAAGCGTGAAACATTCCGTGCGTATTTTGCCCGTCAGGGCATTCATAGCAATAGAATCAATGCGGAAAACAACATTATTTGATTTTCACCACGGTAATTCCTGTACCACCCTGCTGGATACTCTCATCATTGTATGATTCCACCACAGGCGATGTTCGCAGATATTCGCGGATCATTTGCCGAAGGATGCCATTGCC
>JAISDP010000179.1 GCA_031264715.1 Bacteroidales bacterium | reverse complement strand
TTCTTTTTTACCACATCCGCAATATGTTCGGCCGTCATCCCGAATCTTTCCTGCAAAAATTCCTGGGTTCCCACTTCGCCGAATTCGTCTTCCACACCGATCCGTTTCAACCGGCAGGGACAATTTTCGGCAAGAACTTCCGCTACAGCCGACCCCAAACCATTCATGACCTGATGATTTTCGCAGGTAACGATCAGACCTGTCTTTTGGGCGTATCGGATGATCAATTCCGAGTCGACCGGCTTCACAGTGTGCATGTCGATGACGGCAGCCGAAATATTTTCGTTTTTCAGCATTTCGGCAGCCTTCAGCGCTTCGTGCACCATGATGGCGCCAATAGCCACTATCGTGACGTCATTTCCGTCCTGTAATACCTTGCCCTTACCAAGTTCAAACGGTTCATCTTCCGAATAAATAATGTCTACAGGTTTCCTGTGCAAGCGCATGTAGGTACAGCCTTGATGAACAGCCGCTTTTTGCACCAGCTTTTTCAATGATACGGGATCGCTCGGTTCAAAGACAACCAGCTTGGGAATGTTCCGCATGATACCGAGGTCTTCGAACGGCATGTGCGTCCCGCCGTTGTATGCCGACGAAACACCGGGATCGGTACCGGTAAGCTTCACGTTCAGCCGCGCGTAGTTGGCCGATATGAAAAACTGGTCGTAAGCGCGCCTGGCTGCAAAACAACCAAAGGTATCCGCAAACGGTATTTTCCCGCCAGCCGACAGTCCGGCGGCAACGCCCACCATATTCGCTTCGGCAACGCCCATGTTGAAAGTCCTTTCCGGAAATTTATTTTTGAATACGGTTGTCCCCGACGCTTTCATCAGATCGGATTCAAGCAATACAATCCTGTCATCTTTTTCTGCAAGTTCTATCAGTGTTTGGGCATATACCGCCCTCATTTCCAATTGTGCCATTTTCTATTTTTCTATTTTTAATTGATGATTGATGGATTCTGATTTTGGTTATTTTCAATTTGTTGACGATGCAAAACCATCATCAATTAGCCGGCATGCCTCTTTTGCTGTTTCGTAATCCACGTTCATGTTGTGGTTGTCCAGCCTGCGTTCGGCAAAGAACGCTCCTTTCCCCTTGATGGTATCCAGGATGATCATCGACGGCCTGTAAAGTTCTTTTTTAGCCCGCTCGATGGCCATATCCATATCCCGGAAATCGTGTCCGTTCACCCGCTGCACGAACCATCCGAAAGCGGTCCATTTGGCGTCCAAATCTTCCACGTTCATGATTTCGTGAACATAGCCGTCGATCTGCATCTTGTTGTAATCGGTAAACGCAATCAGGTTGTTCAGCTTGTAATGAGGAGCCGCCATCGCGCCTTCCCATATCTGTCCTTCGTTCGATTCGCCGTCGCCAATGATCAGGTACACTTTTTGATCGATACCGTCCAGCCGGTTGGCCAATGCAATGCCGATAGCGGCCGAAATGCCCTGTCCCAGCGAACCGGTAGACATATCGATGCCCGGGGTGCGGTTCATGTCGCAATGGCTGGGCAGGTTGGTTCCGCCTTTGTTGAGGGTATGTAGCCAGTCTTTCGGGAAAAATCCCTTATCTGCCAACACGCTATATAATGCCGGTCCTGCATGGCCTTTGGACAATACTAATTTATCGCGGTTCTTCCTTTTCGGGTTGTCGGGCGATACGGCCATGTGCCTGTAGTAAAGCACGGTCAACACTTCTACAATGGATAACGCGCCACCAATGTGGCCTACGCCTAAGTAACCGATCGAGTCGATGGTCATCTTGCGAATTTCCTTCGCTTTTGCTTCTAATTGCTCTAATTCTTGAACTTCCATTACTATTTTTAATTGTTATGTTGGACAGATTTTTACCTGTCTGAAAAATTATATTTTGACTTCGATATTATTTCCAATTATTCCCGGCCAGGCGCCTTTCTCCATCAGGGGTTTCCTTTCGGGATGCGCCAACAGCCATTTGTTACGGGCAAAAAGAAACTTGTCGCCGTACTTTGCCTTGTCGTTTTCGAGCGGTTCGTTTGTACCGCGCGGCAATATCACAATACATTTGAACCCGCCGGCCTCCGTTTTACACGGACTGAAATGCAGCGTGGTTTCATAAAGCTGTAAAGCCACGCCTTTCGGGACAAAGTACGCATCGATCATTTCCGCCGAATACATCCCGTCGGCCACATCCTGCAACCGGCCCAGCAGCAACACCAAATCGGTAACCGCAATATCAATTTCGCTGCCGATGTGATATTCCAATCCGTTCAGGGTTGAGTTACGCCCGTTGCAATAACCGGTTTGAATGGGCATTTCGCCGTAGAACCCTTTGGAAAGCCGCTCACAAACCGCAAACTGCTCCAGTTCTGCAACCGAAGCCCTGTAGATATTCCCTTCGTCGGGAACAGGCGTTTCCCGTTCCATATAATCCAGCAATCCCGAAAAATCGTAACCGGCGACAATTTTCCCATATACCCGGAACGACTGATCGTTAACTTCTTTAATGATCAGGTGGGGATTCAGTTTATTTAATTCTTCAATATGCATCTTTCAATTTTCGATTTTTAAAATCCGAACGTTGCGTTTATGGACTCAACTTTAAATCCTAAACTCTAATATTCTATAAACGGAATATCCAGGAACCCGCACATCAACCGCAATTCTTCCATGATATCGCCGTATGCTACCACAAAATGCGGTTCCCATCCGTCGCCCACCAATGCGGTCACTTTCTCCTGCGGGGTTCCTGTGGCAGGTTTCACGGTTACCGAAGTGCCGAAAAACTTTTGAGGTTCGTCCAGGGCTTCAGCCTTCATAGCCATCAAGCGCAAGCCTTCGCGACTTTTACCCAGACGCAGAACGGTTACAGCGCCACTCCGCAGTCCAAACTCCATGGTAGGGCCGATCTTCCGGTTGGGATGCACGCCCAGTCTGGCGCCTTCCGCTTTCCTTGCCAACGAGGTTGCTCCTGCCCCGCAATGCCAGAACACAATACCGTTACAGTTTTCGTCAATGGCCACAGGGTCGCCGAAATAAGTAGCGCCGCCGGTCAATGCCGAACCGATGAACATGCTGATAGCCCCGCCCATGTCGGTTTCGCACGAAGCGGCAACACCGCAGTCATTCAAAAACGAAAGCACCGAACATACCGGTACGCCATATTCCGTGAAAAAATCGGGCCAGCAACGCGATGCCAGCGCTTTAATCCCGTTCGTGGCAGCAAATTCCCGGTAGGCAGTACGCAGGCGAGCGTGTTTTTCCATGTTTTCGGCAGGGAGCGTTTCCCATCCTTTCGTACGTTCCTTCAATTCGGTTAATGATGCGGCAAACGCTTCGGGTGGATAAGCTGCTGCCGTTTTCATCAGGCTGGCAGCTTCCACACGGGTAATCCGCACCCCAAGTTTCCCCGACAATAAGGCTTCATCCATATCGCCGAATCCGAATCCTGCAGGTTGCGAACCCACCACTCCAACTACCAATTCACGTAATTTCCCGGTTATTTCCAATGCGGCCAACGTCTGTTTGAACGTTCGCACTACTGCCGGCTCATCAGGACTACCGAAAATGAAACGGTACCCGCGTCCCTGCATGTACAGGCTGTTACCCGCCGAGAAAGCCCCGGTAAGCGAATTGAGCTTCAGCCGCCCGCCATCAATCGAAGGTTCGCGCAACGACCATACAATGACCGGGCAATTGAACCGGCGCGTAATTTCCGTTATGAAGTCCCCGCCAATGAATGTGGTACACTGGTAAATCACCAGGTCGAGGCAGGTAAGTGTCGCCAAGTAATCCGACAACATCTCGGGCGAAGTTAACATATCCTGCGGTCGTTGCAGGTTTTCAACAAGACCTTCCAGCATTTTGCACGACTTGTTGAAATTTTCCGTAGCATCGGACATTGAGAACGTTGTCCTTGCCAAGGGGATGAATACTATTTTTGATTTCATGAGATAGTGATATTTTATATGGTATCTATGTTCACGGATTTTCTGTCCTCCAGTTCCCGTACAATTTCTTTGTAACGTTTATCATTCAGCTTGTAAAAAAGGGACATCACCACGAAAGTGGCAACAGCCATTGCGCCGGGATAGATAAACATCAAGCCCCTGATCCCCTGGATCGCTTCGGGAGACTGTTTTGTATTGGCCACATAACCGACCATAGCCAGCACCACTCCCGGTACAAAACCAGCCACTGCCTGCGACAGTTTCCTGAAAAAGGTAAAAAAGGAATACACTACTCCTTCCGAACGTTTTCCTGTTTTCCATTCGCCATACTCTACCGCATCGGAAATCAAGGCCCAGTTCAGGGTGTTGGTAAATGCCGAGCCGAAGAAAGCAATGCCTGCAAAGACAATGTATGTAATAAGATTATTGGCAAAGAATACTGCAAAAAGTTCTGCAATCGCCCATATCGCCGCGCCCGCTATGTAGGTAGCCTTTTTACCGTACAGGCGCACTAAAGGTTTCACGCAAAAAATACCCACGAGAAGACATACGACCTGGAAGGATCCCGCATACGAAACAAACTTCAAATCATGCAAAACATACTCGCAGAAATAGGGCTGAACGGCAAGCTTTACGTTGAATGCCGAAAAAGTGAAAAGGTTAACCAGGCTGAGTACCAGCAACGGAGAATTTTTCAGGATCGCCTTGTAGCTTTTGAGAAGAGAGACATTCTCCCTTTGGGGTTTTGGCGGTTCCACATGGCGCTCCCTGATATTGAGCGTACAAATCATCTGCATCGTACAACCTGCAACGGCGAATACTGCCGCCGCCGCAAAGAAGCTGTATTTCTCGCCAAACAAATTCGATGAAAAAAGAACAAGCGGTATAAAGGCAATTTGCGTGACCCCCAAGCCAATTTTTGCGCCTGCTTCGCGGAACGATGCCATACTTGCCCTCTCCACGGGATCCTTTGTCATAGCCGGAATCATCGAACCGTACGGTATGTTGAACATGGTGTAGGCAAGCCCAAACGCCGCATAAGAACAATAGGCCCAAATGATTTTTCCGGTAACCTCGAAATCGGGATTGTAAAAACTGACAGCCGTACACAAGGCAAGCGGCGGTACCGCATAAATCATAAACGAACGGAATTTTCCCAGTTTCCCGTATTTTTTCCTGTGATCCACCCAGGTACCGACCGCAACATCGGTAAAACCGTCTAATATTTTTGTCACCAAAAAAAGCGTTGCCGCAGCAGCTGCCGGAATCCCCAAGGAATCCGTATAAAACTTCAGCAGGTATATTTGTCCAAGGTCGAAGAGGAAATTGTTGCCAACATCCCCTAATCCGTAGGCGATCTTTTCTTTTAATGGAATCCTTTTTATTTCTTTTGGGTTTTGCATTTTTAGGATTTTTGTCCGATGTGTGACTGTCGACTAAAATATAGACTTAACCGGTTGTCAGAACCGATTAAGCCTATACACAATAATCAAGTAAACAAAAAAACAATATGTAACTAAGTTTTACCCTAATTCATTCACATCAATCACTCTTCTGGCCTTTGCCGAACGTAACGAGCCTTCCATGACCTGAACGCAACGGCGACCAATGTAGCCATCGGGAAATGCCTTGGCCTTGCCTTCCATGGCTTTGGCAAAATTGCGAAATTGCTCTGCCGTACCGTCGCCTTCCTGGTTACGTTCTTTCAGGGATACCTGTTCGGGTTGGGGCATATCCTTCGGTTTTGGGAAGCCCGCCGGAGATCCGTATTTGATGGAAAGCACGCCACCGCCCAACTGTACGGTGCCATTCACACAGAAAAAGGTATCCAGTGCGGTGGCACCGTAGTTGTATACATTCCCGCCGTAGTTCATCATTGCCCCGTTGGCATATTGCACAAGCACTCCGCCATGGTCGCTCGAATCGCGCTTGCGCAGCGAGAAATTATTAACGCCCTGCAAGCTGCATATCGCAATCGGCTCGCTGTCGAATACCCAGTTGTTCACGTCGATGATGTGAGCGCCCATCTCGTACACCACGCCACCGCTCCGGGCCTGGTTCAGCCTCCAGTATTCAACGCCTGCAGGATATTCGTCCGCATCGGGAACGCGCCAGTCGCCACGATAGTCAAACAGGCTGGATTGAAGCACTTTTCCCACAGGTTTAGTGTTGATGGTTTCCACCAGGAGTTTCCATTCGGGCGAATGGCGGCGTTGATGGCCAATTTGCAACACTTTCCTGGTACGTTCCACAGTCCCTAACATTTCATTACAATCCGCCACGGTTATTGCCATCGGCTTTTCGCAAAATACATGCTTATCGGCCTCAAGCGCAGCTATTACAACATCTTTGTGCGTGTCGTTAGGAGTTATAACCACGATTGCATCCAACTCCGGCATTTTGAGCAGTTCATCCAAACTGTTCACGAATTTGGGTTTTGCACCGGTTTTGATCAATTGCGCCCGCTGGTTCATCTTGTGGGGAACTATGTCGCAAAGAGCCGCCATTTCAAGCTCGGGTACACTATTCAATGCACCAATAAGCGCTTTGCTGCGATTACCGCATCCGATAATGCCAACTTTAAACGTTTTTCCTGCATACGCTTCCGTATGCAGAGGTTGTGCCGCCATCAGCGGATTGCCCGAAAGAGCCAATCCTGCACCGGCAAGGCCGGTAAGACCGATGAAATTCCGCCTGGAAAAATTTTTGCTACTCATAATACTATTTTTGTTAATTTAATTTATTTGATATTTATTTAGCTTTTTGACAATTTGACCATATATAAAAATCGATTTTGCAAATGTACGGTTTTTCAAATGATTTTTCGCAAATTTTATGTTAAAAAATATAAAATTTTCGTTTTGTCTTATCTGGCGATAGTAAACGAGCCGACTTTTGCAGGGCGTAGCTGTTTTCAGGGCGTAGCTGTTTTTACGGATTTCCGTGCCGGAAAACGTTTAAAACCGCTTTTTCAAAAAGCATTTGCCCTGTTCGCAATATTTCTATAAAAATGGTGGGATTTTTGCGCTGATATTGTGATATAAAAATGTAGAGACGCGA
>JAISDP010000291.1 GCA_031264715.1 Bacteroidales bacterium | reverse complement strand
TTGCTCCGATCAAGCGACCGATCTACTATTGAGGTATATGATTGGGATGGGAAACTTATAAAAAAGATGAAAGCGGACAGGATCATTAACCGGATAATCGTAAATGAAAATATTGGCTATATATATGCCGTATCACCTGATGAATCCGAATATGTATACCGATATGAAATCGATCTCTAAGGCCTCCAAGCCGAGCTCCTATCTTCCTGTAAAATTTAAAGTAACAATACTGTCATGCCTTCCAGCAATTTTATTGGGGTGGATGATTCTGTCCGATAAATTATTTGTCAATTTATTGATATTTAATCCTGCCGGATCACTTTTTTATGGTTTTTTAGGATATGCGTTTTGTAATAAAACGACAACTATTCTCTATTCTATAGCAGTTTTTGCACTGATATTATTGTTGTTGAAGCCAATGAAAAAACTCCAAAAATACCGTGAATAAATTTTATGGATACCCTGCGCGAAGGCGGTTTACGGGCTTTCATTACTTCGCAGGACGTAATGAACAGTCCGGGCAACGAGCTACCATGATGTTCGTTGGAAAGCCAGACTCAAGCCTTACAGGATACTGTTCAACTCGTTCATCAGGTTTCGGTTAGCCCCCATGATGTTACGCAACTCGTTACGCAGCGAATATTTCTGTATCCACGCTTTCAGGTACAGATAGAGCCAAACCGGGAAGATAATGCCTGCCGCCATTACCTGCCGGCTGGAGTCCTTTTTTATTTTGTAATTGTGAAGCGCGGCGCGGGGATATTCAGCCACAGTTTCGCGGATCATATCCACATTCGACTGTTGCAGTATCGCCCGGACATTATCGTACCGGTCGGCTATCCCGGCCAGGGCCTGATCCTCCTGCTTGTACCATATCTTGCTGAATCGCATGTGTTTTCTGAAGTCGCCTTCGAGATATAACTTGCAATGTTGCGACAGTTCCTCTAACTTGACGATCATATTTTCGGGCGCCAGGTCGGTGGAAGTTGCCGTGTAATCTACCTCGGGCCGGGGTATCCGGTGTGTGGCGAACATAAAGCTCAGACTCTTCTTCATGTAGTTGACATACAATTCCTGGTTGAAGATGGACGAATCGCGCGTGGCCATGAAGGTAAGGAAAATACCGATGGGTAACACGATAAATGTCGACAGCCACATACCTTCAAAGGATGTCAGAGCGCCCTCGCGCGTCGACTTTTCGCCGATCATGGATATTACATAATACAGCACAAAGAAAAGAACGGCGATGATAATGGGCGTACCCAGCCCCCCTTTCCGGATGATAGCCCCTAAAGGCGCCCCGATAAAGAAAAAGATGATGCAGGCAAGCGACATGGTGAACTTGCGATGCCATTCGATTTCGTATTTCCAGGTTCGCTTGCTCTTATCGTCCAGTTCGTAGGTTAGCCCCGCTACCTGGTCCTTTTGTGTACGTACGCTGTTCACCGCTTCCTGTATAGCCATCTGTCTCTTCGATTTCGACTGCTTGTCGAATTCCTCCCGAAAGTTATCCGGCACTTTTGTCCGCAACGACGTATCCACAGGCTGATGAACGAGTTCGGGGTTGCGGTATACCGGCTGCACAATCTTGCGGAGCTGGTCCTCCTGGGTAACAAGTACCTGCGAAAGCGAGTCGATGGTATAGTTCAACTGCGCCAGGTTCATCATCTGGTAGCTCGACTTGAATAGCTGTCCGTCCGAACGTTCCAGGTCAAACCCCGGGAGAGCCATCCGGAAAACCTGCCTGTCGAAGAAATCGAGGCGGAAAGGATAATTTTTGTTCTTCCTGGCCGGCCTTTTGGCATCCACCACATCTTCATAGCTGTGTCCGTGATACAGCGTAACCTCGAGGAAGCGCTTGTCGGCAGTAACCTTCATTTCGCCCGAATCGGCAAGGATTACCTGTGTGTTGCCCTGCTTTTTCGTGTGGTTGTACATCATCAGGCCGTACAGCATTTTGGTTTTGTAATTGCGCCGGTCGATACGGAAGCTGTAGCCCTCGATACCGTTGTAGAATATGCCTTCCTGTACCTGCAATTCGGGCCGTTGCTGCTGGATGTCGTGTATCAGCGTCCGCATGGACAGGGTGGCGCCGGGCGTTACATTATTGGCAAATACAAATGCGCAAACGCCAATGGCAACGGACAGGACAATGAGTGGAAATACGATCCGCTGCAGCGAGATGCCGGACGCTTTGAGCGCCATAAGCTCGTAGTTTTCTCCCAGGTTGCCCAATGTGAAAATAGATGCCAGCAGTACCGCCAAAGGAAACGCCATGATGGACAATTGAGCGGACGTGTAAAGGAGCAATTCTCCAATGACCGACAATGCAAGACCTTTCCCGACAAGGTCGTCGATATATTTCCACAAAAACTGCATCAACAGCGTGAAGATCACTATGACAAAAGCTATAATGAACGGGCTCAAGAACTGTTTAAGCATAAAGCGGTGCAATATCTTCATGGAAGTCTATTTTCGGATATGATGAATATAAATCGGCATACGGTCGATCTTTGAGGCTGTAAAGATACAATTTTACTTTCGAGTTCCCGGACCCGGATCAATTTTTGATTGATACGGGGAACTTCTTAATGAAGCAGGCAACATTGATACGCGTTTTATTAAATGACTTTACCGTACTTAACCCGAAATAATTGCTTAATTTTGTGCCGGTTGATAATTATTGTAAAAATATTGCGATGCGGTTGAATTTTCCTGGTTTTTCAATTTTTTCAAAAAAGCATAATCCTTTCACCATATGGGGCAGGGTAGGAGTGGGGCTTCTTTTATTGCTTATGGCCTCTTGTGCCGGTGTTTCCAATAGCGAACTGACCCGCGCCAAAACCATTGCTATCAGCAGGGAACAGTTTGCCGCGAGCCCGTTCGGGTTCGATTTGACTCTTAATAACTTTGAAAACCATTACAAGAAGGAGCTCAAACGACAGAGATATTTTTTCAGGAATGTCGTCAATAGTGCCCAACCCGATACCATTTACCGTTATTACAGGGGAAAAACCAAGATACTTTTTTACAAGCCGGTGCGTCTCGAAGCCAGGATCGTGGGAGGAACGATCCGCAAACCGGAGGTTGAGCTCCGCAACGGGATCAGGGTAGGACTGAGCCGCAAGGAGTTTTTCTGGAGATTCACCGACTGGGCCTACGACGAGTCCGACAGCCTGACCATTGAATCGCCCGTCATCGGGTGTACGGTTACATTCATATTTAAGCGCGACAAGATCAATGAAATACAGGTTGCGGGCAAGATGATGAAAAAGAGTAGCGCCCCGGGAGAAAAGTAGGCCGCAAAAGGCTATTTCAAACTTTTCCTGAACCGTAGCCAAGCACAAAAATCATAGCATCTCAAAAAAGAATGAACCAATAATTTTAAATTTTTTAATTTTGCTTTTTCAATATAATTAGTGTTGATTATCATTAAATTTGAATAAGATAAAGTGTGAAAAAGTATTTGATCATCATCCTGACAGCCCTGCCGCTGTTCGTTTCGGGATGTTCCGGTTTTGAAGATATCCGGCTGGTCGGCGTCAAAGATGTGACCTATCGGGAATTTAAAGGGAACGTGTTGCGGCTGGCCATCACGGTCACTGTAGATAATCCCAAC
>JAISDP010000125.1 GCA_031264715.1 Bacteroidales bacterium | reverse complement strand
ACTATTCCGATTTGCCGATCGGTCTGCGGCCGGGGCCTTCATTCCCGGTAAGATCGTCGCCCAGATCGGCCCGGGCCGTTTCCACGATTTTCATCAACTCGGCCATCACTTCGGGGTATTGGCTTTTCACATCGTAACGTTCGCCGGGATCACGACGAAGGTCGTACAGTGCAAGATTTTCCTGGTGGCGTTCGTTTACCTGTCCGGGCTGCCCGTTGTTTCCGGGAAGGAATCCGGCATAGGTGCGTCCCAGGTGCGGCAATACCAGTTTGAACTTATCGTTGCGCACAGCTTCGAGGCTGTTCCTGTGGTAGTAATACAGGAAATAACTGCGTGGCCGCGCATTCTCGTCACCCAGCATCAAAGCGCTGATATCCAGTCCATCGATCTTCAATGCAGGCAGCGGTGCGTCACACAGACGGGCAATGGTAGGCAGCAGGTCAATAGACGAGGCCAGCTGGTTGCATACCGCACCGGCAGGAATTTTAGCCGGCCAGCGCATGATGCATGGCACCCGTTGTCCGCCTTCGAAGACAGCGCCTTTAGCTTCGCGCAGTCCGCCTGTGGAACCGGCATGATTACCGTAATTGATCCAGGGGCCGTTGTCGGAAGTAAAGATCACCAGCGTGTTCCTGTCCAAGCCGTTTTTCTCCAGGGCTTTCAGTACTTCGCCCACACTCCAGTCAATCTCCATCATCACATCGCCATACAGACCCTGTTCGCTCTTGCCCTTGAACTTATCCGAAACAAACAGCGGCACATGCGGCATGGAGTGCGCCAGATACAGGAAAAACGGCTTACTCTTGTTTTTCTCGATAAACCGTACGGCACGTTCGGTATACTGCGTGGTGAGTTGTGTCTGTTTCCCGGCCGTTATTTCCGGGTCGACGATACGATCGCCTTCGATCATCGGCAGCGGCGGGTAACCTTTGGGATTCTGCGGATGGAAAGGCCACATGTCGTTGGAATACGGCAACCCGTAATACTCATCGAACCCGTGATGAACGGGGAGGAACTGCGGCTGATCGCCCAGATGCCACTTGCCGAAAGCGCCGCAGGCATAATTTTTCTTTTTGAGTACTTCGGCAATGGTTTCTTCGCTTTGCGCGATGCCGACCTTAGAACCGGGACCTAACGCTCCCGAAAAACCGATGCGGTTGGGATAGCAACCTGTGAGCAAACCCGCACGAGATGCGCTACTCACGGCCTGCGGACTGTAATAGTGCGTAAACCGCATCCCATCGACACACAAACGATCAATATTGGGGGTTTTGTACCCATGAGCGCCGGTAACCGAAAGGTCGCCATAACCCATGTCATCGAGCAGGATGACAACGACATTGGGCGCTTTCTGGGCTTGCAAGTGAAAAGGAAGCAAACCTGCAACAGCAAGAGTGGAAAGTTTAAAAGGATTCATATCCATGTGAGTTTTAAGTTTTATACGTTTTTATAAAAAACGACATCGTAAAGATACAATGTCGCTTTCAATTTTCAATTAAATACCGGCAAATTTAATTAATCCATTTTGGATTGTTCGGTAAAAGATTGGGGTTGTCGCGGTATTGGTTGTAAGGCACAGGCCACAAGTAATCGCGGTCTTTATCGAACGACCTTTTTTCAATCATCTTGCCTTCATAATTGTATATTTCGGTATTCATGACGGTTTCTGCCGTTTTCCACCGGCGGATGTCATTGCCATACAATCCTTCGCCTACAAATTCGATACGGCGTTCCATGCGGATGATGTCGCGTAACTGCTCTTTCGTATATCCGGACTGCACTACCGGCATGCTTACTGTTTGTCGGCCGCGAACCTCATTCAATGCCCAATAAACCGAATCAACAGGGCCTTCGGCTTCGTTTTTGGCTTCGGCATAGGTTAACAATACTTCGGCATAGCGCATGATGATCAGGTTGGTGGAGCTTTGCCCACTGGTGACGATACTTTTCGCTTCATTATCGTCATAAACCGTCCATTTTTTCTGACCAAAACCGGTATTGAGAAAACTTCTGGCAGTAACGGTTTCACCATTGAACTTATGGCCGATGATGGCAATAGTTTGGTGCAAGCGGGGATCCCTGTTTTCATACGGGTTTTGCGGATCGTACAACGGATTGTCGGCATTGGCCGGAAGCCCATTGGTCATCAGGTAAGCGTCTACTAATTCCTTCAGGGGAGCGGGTTTATTCAACGTTTTGATGTTATGGTCGGCGCCATGCAGAAATTCCGGATTCTTGAACTGCACATCGAACAAAACCTCTACATTATTGGCATTTTCAGGCATGAATAATTTCCGATAATCGGAAAACAGCGCGTAATTATCAGATTTGATGACCTGTTGGGCTGTTGCAGCCGCTTCTTTCCACCGTTGGTCATACAACAACACGCGAGCTTTCATGCCCAGGGCAGCGCCTTTGGTAGCCCTGCCCGTATTGGCTTTGGTCGGATAAGTTGCCGGCAACAGAGATGCAGCATCGTCCAGGTCTTTCAATACCTGAGCCCGCACCTGGTCTTTCGGTGTTCGCGGCATATCCGACTGGCTGGCAGCATGAGGTGTCGACAGGATCAATGGTACGTCACCAAAATAATTGCTCAGCACAAAATAGCAATATGCACGCAGGAATTTGGCCTCGCCGATAGACCTGTCTTTCAGGCCGTCTGTAGTAAAGGTCGCCCGGTCGATATTGTCGAGTACGCGATTAACCCGCCCGATACATTGATAATGTTGCGTCCAGTTTGAATTTATGAAACCATTGGTGGTCAGGTGTGTTCCCTTGGCAATGGAATTTTCGCCGTTCGGATCGTCATACGACCATGCATTGGGTGAAAGGACATCGGCGAGCACCACCGCGTTATAGGCCGTGCTCCTGAAGGATCTATAGCAACCTGTCACGGCCGAAACGATCTGATCTTCGGTGTTCCAGAAGGTATCCTCGGAATACTGGTCGCTCGGGTCGACATTCAACAAATTGTCGCTGCATTGGAACGACAGGATGCATACAAGGAATATGAATATTATTTTTTTCATGTCGAAGCATATTTTAAAATGTAACATTAAGTCCCACCGAATAAATCTTGATGGATGGGTATTCGTAATAACTTCCGCCTTTGATATTTTTCTCGGGGTCGAAGTCCTTCATTTTTGAGACCGTCAACAGGTTTTCTCCGTTGGCAAAAACTTTAAGCTTTTTGATTTTGAACATCGAAAGGAATTTCTCGGGAACGCTATAGCTGATTTGCAGGTTTTTCATCCGCAAATAGGATGCATCCAGCAGCCAGAAATCCGAGTCGCGGAAATTTTCATCCACACTGCCTTCAAAAGTGGTGAGGATGGGCAACGGCGCATTAGGATTTTCAGGCGTCCAGGCATCGGTGAGCCATTTACGCGGAAGACCGCAACCATACCAGAATGGTACAGCCCCGATCATGCTTGCATAAGTTTTGACGCCCTGCACGCCCTGCCAGAAACTGTTCACTTCAAAATCCCGGTATTTCAGGTTGATGTTGAAACTGTAGGTGTATTTGGGTATGACGCCACCTGTAATTACCCTGTCGGCAGGCGAGATATCATGATCATCATTCATGTTCTGGTATCTGATGTAACCGGGTTTGGTTTTGGCTGTCTGTACCGGGCTGGCAGCTATTTCAGCATCGTTCTGGAACAGGCCGACGGCATGCAGCAGGTAGTACGAGTCAATGGGATAACCTTCCTTGATGATATGGCGTCCGTCGATCTGTGTCTGTCCGGCAAGTTTCACTACTTTGTTGGTAACATAAGTGACGCTTCCGCCGACATCAAAATTGAAATCGCGCCCACGGTGCCGGTAATTAAGGCCTATTTCCAGACCTTTGTTGGACACCTCGCCGATGTTACGAATAGGCCCGTTCAGATTGCCCACCTGTCCCGGAAGATTTACCTGACGAAGGATGTCGGTCGTCTGCTTGTCGAACCATTCCACAACCACTCCCAGCCGGTTCCTGAACAGGTTGGCATCCAAACCGATATTGGTGATGGATGTGGTTTCCCAGGTGATAGCCGGATCGTTGTAGCTGGTCACAGCCACGCCACCATTCACTGTGCCGCCAAAAGAATAGTTTTCCCCGGAATCGATGAGGTCAACATAACGGAAAAGCGCAATTTCCTGGTTGCCTAACTGACCCCACGAAGCCCTTACTTTCAATAGGTTAAGCCACGCAATATCGGTCATGAAACTTTCGCGATCCAACCGCCACCCGGCAGAAAATGAAGGGAAGAACCCCCAGCGATTGCCTTTGGCAAAACGCGACGAACCATCGTAACGGAAATTACCCTCCAACAAGTATTTTTCCCGATAGTTGTAGTTGATCCTGCCAAAATATGATATCAATCGGGATGTAGAAGAAGTTCCACCTACCCCTGGATTGGTCGACCCGGCATCAAGTTCGTGCAGTCCGTCGCCCAGGTATCCTTCGCGACGGGCATAAAAATTCCGGTCTTCCAGGTCTTCATAACTCATCCCGAAAAGAGCATCGAAATTATGCGTATTGTCGAATGATCTGGTCCATACAAGCGTCTGGTAAACGGTCAGGTGCAGGTTGTCTTCATCTTCATTGCGCGTGTGGCGCACAAACGAAGCATCCTGGTAATCCAGTTTACTTGCTGCGCCTGTTTTTACATGGTACAGGTATACGTCGGGCACAAATAGTTTCCTGAAAAAGTCGTATTTGTTCACCCCAAGGTTAAGTTTGTACTTGATGTCCAGAGGAAGCCTGTATTCGGCAAAAGCCGACAGCAATGCCTGTTGAATCTGGCGGTGGTGTTCACCCTCGTCCGTAAGAGCTAACGGATGCCTGTATACATTGTGCCCGGGCGTACGCACCCACACATCGGCATAACGTCCGTCGGCAAGGTATGCAGGATGGAAGGCCTGTGCCTTGAAAGTCATTTCAATCGCCTGCGGAACGCCGCGCACCGGAGCTTCGTATGTGCGGAACACTCCCGACACGTTCCCGCCGACGGTCAACCTGTCGGTAATGTGCGCCGTGGTGTTGAATGAGAGGGAGTACTTACTGGCGGCGGTTCCCCTGAAAACACCCTCCTGATCCATATATCCCAGCGACATGGAGTAGAGGAATTTATCCGCCCCGCCCGAGAAACGGAGATTATGTTCCTGGATAAATCCTGTTTTAAACATGATTTTTTCCCAGTTGTTGTTCGGGTAAACGATCGGGTCGACTTTCATACCTTCTCTGTATTCTTCGATCATGGCATCGGTATAGTCCACCAGTCCTTTGCCTTCGTTGAGCTGCGCCAGGTTGCGCTGTTCCATGAAAACAATGGGATCGTATACAAAATCGGGAAGATAACTGGTCTTCTGCCAACCGAAATTGTTGCTGTACTCGACCATGAAATCACCTTTTTTGCCTTTTTTTGTGGTCACCAGAATTACCCCGTTGGCAGCCCGTGAACCGTAGATGGCCGCCGAAGCAGCATCTTTCAACACCGAGATACTCTCGATGTCGTTCGGGTTAACGTTTTGCAGATTATATGCAATACCGTCCACCAGCACCAGGGGATTGTTATTGTTGAGGGTGCCCTGGCCGCGAATCCGGATGGTAGCTGCGTCATTTCCGGGTTGTCCGCCAGCTTGGTTTACGTAAATACCCTGTACGCCTTGAAGCGCCTGGGTAGCATTGGTCAACGGCCTGTCTGCCAAATTTTCCTGGTCGACAACAGAGATAGCCCCGGTAAGGTTTATCTTTTTCTGTACCCCGTAACCGACCACCACCACTTCCTCAATCTGCCTGGTTTCCTCCACCAGTGTGATATTGATAGTGCGCTGGTCGCCCACGACCAGCTCCTGGGTTACATATCCGATAAATGAAAATACCAGGATGCTGTTGGCGCTGGGCGCCGAGATGGTATATTTTCCATCGACACCGGTTACTACCCCATGCGCAGTCCCTTTGACAACGATATTCACGCCTGGTATGGGTTCGGCGAATCCGTCGACAACTGTTCCGGTAACGGTAACCAACTGTTGTGTTCCCAACAAATCCTTTTCGCGATTCAGAATGATCTTTTTGTTGATGACCGTATAGGCAATATCCGAACCTGCAAACATCTGGTTCAACACATCAAAGATGTTTCTCCTGTCTGCCGATACGGATACTTTGCGTTTGATATCCACAGCTTTACTGTCATAAATAAAGGTAAACTCGGTTTGTTGTTCCACGGCTTCCAGTATTCCTGAAATAGCTTCATTACTCAAATGAATGGAGATTTCGGTACTCTGTGCATATATGTGGTTGGCCAGAGTAACCCCAATGGATAAAAATAGAGATATAACTAATAACCTCATGGTTAATGGAATTTTAGTGATGAGATAATATAATTTCTCCTTAATTAAATAAAAATACATATTTTTGATTGTTTTAAATTACAAAAGTTATTTTTCCAGGGCTGTCGTCAAACAGCCGGTAGCTTTCCATACGGAGGGATGCGTCAACATCTTTCCGTATGTTTTTCCTTTTTCCTTTTATTTTTCCATAGGCATCATTTTTAAAATTGTAATACTGTCTTATGGTCTTACACGTCTGATTATTTCCATATTTCTACAATTTCGGGGTTCATTCCGCTATCTCCAACAGTGGCAGGCGTAATACTGTATTTGATTCCCGAAGCTATCCTCAGATATTCCAT
>JAISDP010000268.1 GCA_031264715.1 Bacteroidales bacterium | reverse complement strand
AATGACTTGAAAAGTCATCATTTCCATAACCGGAGGTCATTGACCTCCGGGAAAGGATATGTACGAATAGCTGCCTGTAAGGCAGGACTGAAAACATATTTCGACAGCGTCCTGTCCTCCGGACAGCGGAAAGTAGTATTCCGAACCAAAATTCATAACGAATGGATCGCCAGCCTGTCCATGATCTCGAAGATCTTTTTCCTCCATTCAATGGCCTTCAGTATTTCCGGACTTTTATTCCGTTTACCGGACCAAAAACGGAAGCGGGCGCCGAGCTTCTTCATGGCGAGGTACCATTGGTAAGCAAAAAGCCCCAGCGGGATCAACAGCAGCGGCATGATGAATTTACCCCAAATGCACGGTACAAAAAGTACAAACAGCACGATCATGATAAGGTCGTAGAGCGGATAAACGACCATCCCTGCTACAAATTGCACCGAACTGACAAATTGCGGGTCTTTTACTTTCCGCGAAGCCAAAGCCGACAGTTTATAAGGGATGTAGTTGAACAGCATGCCCAATATCCAGAAAGGGATACCGGGGATCATCCATATAGTTTGCACAAGCAGGCGCGTCAGCGAGTAAGGTTGATGTTCGACCACCCAATCGCGGAGGCTGTACTTTTGAATGATGGTAAGATAGTCTCTGACAGCAAGGCATAACGCCGACATTTCGTCGGGGTTGGTTTGGTCGTATTCCTGCAAGGCGGCAATAATTTTTTGCTGCGCCCGGAGGCGGTGCTCCGCGTTGCGGCAGTCCAAACCAAGACGCTGCATTGCTTGCCGCTGGTATAACACGCGAAGATGTTCTATTTCGCGGTAGTATAATTCATTGGTGATGTTGACCATCCCTTCCTTCATTTTTTCCGACAAGGTATCCTGCATGTGTTTGAAGGCGCGGGCAGGATTTTCGACATATTGATCGTAAAAGTCGGACACTTCAATGGCTTTACCGTACCTGACAGTCACATCGCTGCGGAACTTGCTGGTACTGGTGTACTCGATTCCTACGGGAACGATCTTGACCATCGGGCGATTGCCATATTCTTCCTGCGCCTGCATAGCCAGTCGGAAAACACCTTTTTGAAGCATGCGCAAACGTTTGATCTCGCTGTGTGTACCTTCGGGCATCATGCCAACTGCCTGTCGACTACGCAACGCTTTCAGGATCAGATCGAAGGTTTCCCGGTTATTGTCGAATGAATTGCCGCCGTCGCGTTTACGGTAAACAGGCAGGATACGGAGAAAATTCAGCGCGGCGACAATCAACGGTTTCTCGAAAATGTCGGCCCGGGCTACAAAAACGGGTTGGCGGTCTTTGGTACACAGGATCATCAATGCATCCATCAATGCATTCTGATGGTTCGGGGTGAAAATTACCGGCCCCGAATCAGGGACATCCTTTGCCCCGATGACATCTATTTTCCGGTAAAATAATCGTAACGCCGGGTAAACAAATACATTTCTCACGAAAGAATATCCCAACGAGCGGCTACACAGCTTTTGTTCTAAGGTTTTGGCCATTATGGGATAAGAAAATTTATATCTTGTTTATTCGTCATTACTATACAGGTTTTTACCGAACCCGGCAGGCTTGCTTCCGGCATCCGGAACCTGCAGGACTACTCCTTCAATAAAAGCGTAAAATTATAAAATATATCACATACTTGTTACCGTTTCGTCATTTACGGCCATCTGTCCAACATGAGCGTTAATGCGATTCCTGCTCCTGCCCCTGCCAGCGTCAATACCCAATCGCGCTGCTTTACCTTGAAAACATGAAGCAACACAGCCGTGAGCGCCAGTATGCACAAGACAATCAGTACCTGTCCCAATTCCACCCCGATGTTAAAAGCCAGCAAAGGAACCGCCATTGAGTCATGTGTTCCCAGCAAACTGCGCAAATAGTTCGAAAAGCCCAACCCGTGAATCAACCCGAAAAACAAAGCCAATGCATATTTTATCTTTGCCGAAGCGTTACCCGGCTTGCCGGTAACGATGTTACCCGTTGCGGTGATAAAAATAGTACAGGGAATCAGAAATTCCACCCATACTGTCGAAACGCGAACAATACTCAATGTGGCCAATGCTAATGTGAGCGAATGGCCCATAGTGAAGGCGGTTACCAGGATCAACACCTGTTTCCATTCCTTAAACGTGTACACGGCGCACAACATCGCCACAAACAGGATGTGGTCGTATCCCTCCAGATCGGCAATATGCTCCATGCCCAATTCCAGATACAATTGAAACATCTGACTTTTGCGCTAATTTTGGTACAAAAATAGGGATTTGATAACCCGGCAGATTCTATTCCCTCAAATTCAATACCCTTTCCAGTTCTCTTGCCGTATCATCAAAATCCAGGAAATCGTACCCGGCAATATTCCCTGTGCGGTCGATAATAAAGTGAGTTGGAAAACGGCGCACATTCAATTTCCGTTCAAGCAAAACCTGCTGTTGGTCGGGCAGGCGGTAATGCACAATCTGCTCGCCGGTGAGTTGCTGCTGCTTGATAAAAGTTTTCCATGCATGTTCGGAAGAACGATTCGCCAGATACATGAAAATAACATCCTTACCCTTGAATTTCGCTTCAAGGAGATGCGAATAAGTTTTGATGTTTTCGATACAGGGGCCGCACCATGTTCCCCAAAAATCGGCGAAGATAACCTTGCCCCTGTACGGCTCAATCAGTTTGCTGATAATCGTGTCGGCATCAATTACATTTGCCAGATAACCGGTATTTTTCAGGCTTTCTTCGTGTTCTATTACCCGTCTGTTGAGTTCGGCATAATGATCATTCACCGTCAACAGTTTATTCAGCAAAAACGGATTGGTTACGCGCGTTTTCATTACCTGTAGATCCCTGTCCCGCCAAGGCATGCGTTTCTGCTCAAAATCATTCAGATACAAATGCACTGTCCATAATTCGCTTAATATCGGCTCTTGCAGCAGCGAATCCGCCTTGTGGTAATTCATATCCATAAAAATCCGGCGGACATAAGCATCCCGCGCTTCCTCTATCAAAGGGTTGAATGTTACCTGACGGGCTTTGTCGATCAACTCCTTGTTTGCCACAATCATTTCTCTCTGTCTGGCCGTATCTTTTTCCGCGACATATTCATTCATCAAACGGTCATGTTCATCAAACAGTTGAATATTTTCAGGCGTATTCAATCCGGTTTCTTCCAAAAACATGGCTGTATTAAGATGAACGGATCTATTTCCCGAATAATAGCCGATATAATCGCCAATAAAACTTTTATATTCACGCACCAGCGTATAGACCTCGGGATTATATTTGGGAATATTTTTTTCTACGTAATCCATATACCCTTCGGAAAAGCGCCGCATTTGCGACGCCGGCAAACTGAACCTGTGTTGCAGCAAGTCAGATGCATGTTGATAAAGTTCCCAGTTTCTTTTGTAAAACCGGAATTTCTCGGAAACATTGGGATGTGTCGAAATGTAGTTTTCCAAACTGGTTTTCCGGGTTTCGTAATCTTCTGCAGACAGTTTCAGAAAATCCATATCCACAATGCCTTTTTCGGCTGTTTCGTGAGCGTTAAAACTGCTGTAAGTGGATTTGTACTGCATTAATTCATTGTTCAGGCGGGCGTTGTCGCCCATAAAAAGAATCTGTTTATCGCGCAGGTAAAAATCGTTCCAGTAATCAATATTGCCCATAGGCGTCAAATCGTTAATATCTGCAAAAATAAACAGGGTGTCGTTGGGCGAGAAAACCAGTTGCCGGGTCAGCCGCCCCCAATCGACATAAGCTTCCTGCGAGTTGACGACAGGGAAAGTGAGCGAAAAACGCCCCAGCGAGTCAATCGCTGCTTGATAATTCTGTTCCTTTCCCAAGAAAAAATCGGAAGCTGAAACTTTAAAAGCAGGATTGAAATAGCGGTTTTTAAACCAGTCGGGCGTACCCGCGGGCAATTCCGAAGATTGGTCGAAATTCCGGTAATACCCGATAATGGTTGCCGAATCCTGACGGAATGTCGGCGCAGGAAACGACGTGTTGTCAGCAGTTTTGTAATCGGGGTAGCGTTTGCGCATCAACACGAAGTCCTGTTTTTTGGATTTTCCGTTCCGGATTGTCAGAATGCTGTCGTTCTTTTGAGTGAGGTCCAAACTGACGGTTTGGCCGTTTTTTTGCAAAACGATCTTTGTGGTTTTCCCTTTCTGTTGAACGGAGGCGTAATCCCAAAAACCGCAACGGTAAACGGCAAATTTTTCAAAGAAGCCGTATTGCCATTCGTTCGATTGGGATTCAATCCAGTTTCCGACAAGCGAAGCCGGAATTTGTTGTGCGCTTGCTGTGATACAGCACAGTGCAACTGTCAAAGAAATAATTATCTTTTTCATGATGATTTTGATGGTTTTATAATGTTGGAATCTTATTTTGATGATATGATCAAATGCACTCGAAAAACTTTATTTTATGATCTTAAAACTGCCTGTCAACGGTCGCATGGTTTTGAACCGCAAAAATAATAAAATAATCATAAAATTTTGATAAATATCCGGTCATCATGCGGGCAGGTTTTTGTATTTTTATCCCGATTTTCCATACCATTAAAGAATCAATATATGTCAGGACATAGCAAATGGTCGACCATCAAGAGAAAAAAGGGAGCCGCAGACCAAAAACGTTCAAAAATTTTCTCCCGCATCATCAAGGAAATCAGTGTAGCTGTAAGGGAAGGCGGCCCCGACCCCGACGGCAATCCCCGGTTGCGCATGGCGCTCAATAATGCCCGCGGCGCCAACATGCCCAAGGATAATATCCAGCGTGCATTGAGTAAAGCCAAAGACACGGAAGCTCTAAATGAGGTCACTTATGAAGGCTATGCGCCCAGCGGTATTGCTGTTTTTATTGAGTGCTTGACCGACAATCCCCAACGGACGTTGGGAAATGTCCGGGCTATTTTCAACAAACGCGGCGGAAGTTTAGGTACCAACGGGTCGGTAGCTTTCATGTTCGACCGCAAAGGTATTATCCGCGTCCCGAAAGGCTCTTTCGACGCAGATGAGCTTCAATTGGAGATCATTGATGCAGGTGTAGAAGATTTCGAGGAACAGGACGACATTTTTGTAATTACTACACCGCTTGAGGGATTCGCGCCGGTGCAGAAACGCCTTGAGGAACTGGGTATTGAAATCGAAAATGCCGAGTTGCAGAGGATTCCCATAGAAACAAAGGTACTTGATGCCGAAAATGGTGTCAAAGCGCTAAAAATTGTGGAACTGATCGAAGACGAAGACGATGTACAAAATGTTTTTCATAATCTGGAAATTACGGATGAAATCATCGAAAAGATGGATAATTAAATTCACTGTGTGATAGTAATCTACATATTATGTAAAAGAAGTTCGAATTTTTTTAATTTTTTTACAGGAAAAATGAAACATTTTGATATAAATCCCGTATCTTTATCACGTGAATTTTCAAAGTGTTAATCTCAAAAGCCTGAGTTATGAAAGCAGAAGATGACTTTGTTGGAAGCAGCCTGCGACAGAGGCTCGCCAATGCAAGAGGCAGGATCTCGACTCAGTTCATGAGCGGGGATCTACAGAAAGAAAATCCTTCCGGGAAAAAAGCCTTAGAAGAAGGTGTAAGAATGGGAGGGTATGATGTAAATGTCAGGAAACCGGTAATATCCGGTACTGATATGCAACAACCAATGGCCGGATATAGCGAATTCTGGATCGGTTGATCATTTGGAAGCAATTCCAATGTTAGTAGTTATCCAATTTTTAGCTGAACTGTTTGTGACCTAATAAATAAGCAGCGTATCTTTTAAAGGGAGGTGTATAGAAGCATCTCTCTTTTTTTTTACATCATTTACAATCGAAATTGTAACCTTTGCAGCGACTCATCACCTGCATGGAAGCTTTCCCTATTGCCGGATAAAACAAACGGCTGGGAATCACTCCTAGCCGCTTGCCACACATTATGAAACAAAAACTACTTACTTTATCATATCAACGCTTCGGCGTATGAATTTGTTCAATTCCTCGCCTTTAAGCATATTATTCGCCAACAATGCCAAGTCGACTAATTGACGGGCGAGCTGGCTGGTTTTTCCATATCCGGCCAACACATTTTTTTTGTTGTTGCGTATCCCGTCTTCCTTTTTTTCCAGTTCGTCGCGCCTGTCTTTTTGCGCCTGGTCTATTTCCTCTTCTTTTTTACCTTTGATTTGTTCCTTCAGGGCATTCAGCTCTGCGCTCACGGGTTCCAGTTCACCGGCAATGGTTTTGAGCTGTTCGCCCAGATCGCCGTCTTTTTCGGCAATCACCTTCTTCACCAGTGGATGATCGGTATTCACCACCAAATTGAAACTGTCGGGCATTTGTCCGTAAAAGTTCATTCCTCCGCCGCCCATGGCCGACATATCCTTCATCCGGCGCATAAATTCCGACTGGGTGATCACCATCGGTTGCGCCTGTTCGCCCATGCTCTCCCAGGCTACAAAGAAGTGTCCGGCCGACGATGGCATCAGCGGTTCGAAAACTTCGCGCATATCTTCCTGTTCGGCTTGCGGCAGGGCGCTCGCTATGTGGTCGTCTTTCTGTATCAGGCGGTCTACCACATCCGAGTCCACGCGGGCATAATGCGCATCGCTGTTCTTACTTTCGAGGTAATTGATAAAGTGGATGTCCAGCTGCCCGTCCAGATTGAGCACGTCGTAGCCTTTGGCTCTGGCCGCTTCAATGAAGCTATACTGTGCTTGCACATCGGTAGCGTAGAGGTATACCACCTTCTTGTCCTTGTTGGTTTGCTCGCCTTTCACCAGCTTATTGTACTCGTCGAGCGTGAAGTACCTGTTGTCGGTATTTTTCACCAGGACGAACTTTTCGGTGCGCTCGGCAAACTTTTCTTCGGTGATCATGCCGTATTCGATGAAGAGTTTCAGGTTATCCCATTTCTTTTCGAATTCGGGGCGGTCCTTCTTAAAGATCTCTTCCAGGCGGTCGGCCACCTTTTTGGTAATGTGGCTCGAAATCTTCTTCACGTTCGAATCGCTTTGCAGGTAGCTGCGCGACACATTAAGCGGGATGTCCGGCGAATCGATCACGCCGTGCAGCAAAGTGAGGAAATCCGGTACGATGCCTTCCACCGAATCGGTCACATACACCTGGTTGCAGTATAACTGTATCTTGTTCTTCTGAAATTCGATGTTGCTCTTGATTTTCGGGAAGTACATTATCCCCGTGAGGTTAAACGGGTAGTCCACGTTCAGGTGGATGTAGAACATCGGGTCTTCCTGCATCGGGTACAGGTCGCGGTAGAACTTCATGTAGTCCTCATCCTTCAAATCGGCAGGCTTGCGCGTCCACAGCGGGCTGGTATCGTTGATGATCTTATCCTTGCCGGTTTCCACCTCTTTACCGTCCTTCCATTCCTTTTCCTTACCGAAAGCAATTTCGACAGGCAGGTAACGGCAGTATTTGCGCAACAAACCTTCGATACGCGGTTCTTCGAGAAATTCCTTCGACTCGTCGTCAATGTACAGGATAATTTCCGTACCGCGATCGGTCTTGTCGCAATCCTCCAGCTTGTATTCGGGGCTACCGTCGCATGTCCATTTCACGGCTTTGGCGCCTTCCTGACATGATAGGCTGCGTACTTCCACTTTTTTCGATACCATGAAAGCCGAGTAGAAACCCAGCCCGAAATGCCCGATAATGTTCTGGTCCTTGTATTTCCTGATGAACTCGTCGGCGCTCGAAAAAGCGATCTGGTTCAAATATTTGTCCATTTCCTCGGCGGTCATCCCGATTCCGCGATCGGTGATGATCAGTTTGTCTTTTTCCAAAGCCGCATGTATGGTCAGGTCGCCCAGTTCGCCTTTGAACTCGCCGTTCGACGCCAGTGTTTTGAGTTTTTGTGTTGCATCAATGGCGTTCGATACGATCTCACGCAGGAAAATTTCGTGGTCGGAATAGAGGAATTTTTTGATAATCGGGAAAATATTCTCGGTGGTTACACCAATGGTTCCTTTTTGCATCTATTTTAAATTTTATGATTTTACAAAATAATAGCGATCCTGTTTGAACACAAACAAAGCCTGTGCCACCAAGAAAATGGCTGACATTTTGTGGCAGTTTGCCGATGTTGAATGACAAATTGACATGTGCTTGGAAGATTTACAAAGCGCGGCAAATTTCACTTAACTTGGAGTCTACGGATAAGCGATCTCAAAATTACACCGCTCATAATCTTCCCATGTGTTGAAGGTTACTTCTTTGAGGATGATGCGTTCAGCGCATATGCGTTCCCACGGTATGGTGTTTACCGAATCGTAATTGAACAGCCAATATTTGATCCAACCTTTTTCCAAAGCAGTTTTTAAATCAGTAAATACCTGAGTATAAGTATCTCCGCTCAAGATTTTCTGCTTATCTATATTTCCCATATGTGAATGGATGGAAGGGATTTCATACCATTCGCCATACTGTTCCGATCCACGCAACCAAAAAATATCTTCATTCGACTGATTCATAATCCGGAAAGAGTACAGTGGAAGATCCTCCGGACATGCTGTTAATAAGACAGCAAAGCAACAAATTATAACAAATTTCCTTAACATATTGTCGTTTTTTTTATTCAGAATCATTTATATCTACCGGATATTTACTTGTAAAAATCCTTACTTGTGTATCGTTCAATCTGTCCTTAAAATAACTTAGCGATCTGGCATTTGCATCTTTTTCCACCCATGTTTTTCCGTGCTCACCATTGCTTCTCCAGTCTGCTCCGGCGCTTAATCCGCTTAAAATGTCAAATCAATCACCTCAACATCCGGATGCTCCATAGAATTGAATGTAAAAAAGGAATCGCGCAACGCAGTCTGTAATGTCTCGTAAGGCTTGAACGAAAGCGCATATTGGG
>JAISDP010000222.1 GCA_031264715.1 Bacteroidales bacterium | reverse complement strand
TTGCAACCGGAAAAACTTGCGGCTACCGCCATGCAAGCCAGCAAGGATATTAGACTAAATTTAATTTTTGACATATTATAACAATTGGAATTGATTAACAAATGGAGGCACGAAATTACGGGATTTTTCCAATATGGCGCACAGATATTTTTACATTTCACAATTCACGCGCCCCGACCGTCCGTTTACCGATAATCCCCGCCTTTTATTTTTTTCCGAATGTAGATTGTCTGTCCGCTCCATCACCTCGTGTCGAGATATTTTCCCGACAAAAAGGTAACTATTTAAGTTTATATGCGTAAAAGGGATAAAGCATCTCAAAATTTTTTGGTTCAATTTTTGAGGGAATCTATCAAAAAAGCATGAGTAGTTTTTAAATTGTTTTCGGATGATTTTTAAGAAAATATTGGTCATAAGCTCGTTGTGTATTGTGGTAAGTTTACGGGGCGCTGTTCATGAAACAAAGGCGTATGCACCCAAGCTGCCTAATGAAATCGTTCAAGCTTTGAAGTGTTGTGATGCCAAAACTATCAGCAAATATTTCAACTCGTCTGTCGAATTGATCTTTAGCGAAAGTCAGGGTGTTTACGGAAAATCCCAGGCGGAACAAATCCTGAAGACTTTTTTCAATAACAATGCTTCGGCAAACGGAAAGTTCAACTACAACGAGTTACACGCTTCCGACAAGGACAATACACAATATTTCATAGGAGAGTTGCACGGGAAAGTCCTGTATCGTGTATACATATACATGAAAGACCAGCGTATCCACCAAATGAGGATTGAAAGCAATGATTAATCTCGATTATTTAAACACGTTTATCGACAACGCATTTAAGGAAGACATCGGCGACGGCGACCACACATCGATGGCATGTATCCCGTCGATGAGCGAGGGCAAAGCCCAACTGATCATTAAGGAAAAGGGGGTTTTGGCAGGAGTTGAAGTAGCGCAACAGGTATTCCACCGGTTCGACCCGTTTATGAAAACTACTGTTTTCATGAATGACGGCGCTAGAGTTTTCCCGGGTGATATAGTTTTTACGGTCGAAGGACGGGTTATCTCCATATTGCAGTGCGAACGGCTGGTGCTGAATATAATGCAGCACATGAGCGGCATTGCCACACAAACCAACCAGTATGTCGAAAAATTGGCCGGAACTTCTACCAAATTACTCGACACGCGCAAGACAACACCGGGCATGAGGCTGCTCGACAAAGAAGCCGTGCGTATCGGCGGGGGAAGAAACCACCGTATCGGCCTGTTTGATATGATCCTGATCAAGGACAATCATATAGATTATGTCGGAGGACTTGAAAAAACCATTGACGCCGTGAACAATTACCTCCAGAAACGCGGCAAGATGTTGAAAATCGAGATTGAAGCCCGTAACCTCGACGATGTGAGACGCATTGTGGAACACAATAAGATACACCGCATCATGTTCGATAATTTCGACATCGAAACTACCTGCAAAGCGGTTGAAATAGTTAATGGACACTACGAAACCGAATCGTCGGGGAACATTAACCTGAGCAATATTCGTGATTATGCGCTTTGTGGTGTTGATTATATCTCGGCAGGCGCACTCACGCACCAGATCAAAAGTTTGGATATGAGCCTGAAAGCTGTAGATTGATATTTGTTGATAATTAATCCTGTAGTATGGAAAAGAGCGTAGCGATCCTACGCTCTTTTTTTATATTTTTGCAGCCGTTAAACCAGTCAAAAAATCAAAAATGAATAAGGATACACATATTTTTAATCTGATTGATGCCGAACATGAGCGCCAGCTATCGGGTATCGAATTGATCGCTTCCGAGAATTTTGTCAGCGAGCAGGTGATGCAGGCCATGGGTACCTGCCTGACCAACAAGTATGCCGAAGGCTACCCGGGAAGACGTTATTACGGTGGTTGCCAGGTGATCGACCGGATAGAACAAACGGCTATCGACCGTGCCAAACAGCTTTTCAATGCAGAGTGGGTCAATGTGCAGCCACACTCGGGAGCGCAGGCAAATGCAGCAGTAATGCTAGCATGCCTGAAACCGGGCGATACGTTCCTGGGGTTCGATCTCTCGCATGGGGGGCATCTTTCGCATGGTTCGCCGGTTAATTCGTCGGGTATCCTGTATCGTCCGGTAGCGTACAAAGTGAGTGAAGATACCGGGATGATCGATTATGACCAAATGGAAGCCATCGCCCTGCAGGAAAAACCGAAAATGATTATAGCAGGCGCTTCCGCTTATTCGCGCGACTGGGATTTTGCCCGCATGCGCGCCATTGCCGACAGGACAGGCGCATTGCTGATGGCCGACATAGCCCATCCCGCCGGTCTGATAGCCAAAGGTTTGCTGAACCATCCTTTCCCTCACTGCCATATCGTTACCACCACTACCCATAAAACGTTGCGCGGCCCGCGCGGAGGCATGATCATGATCGGCAAGGATTTCGAAAATCCATGGGGGTTGACCACGCCCAAAGGCGAGACCAAAATGATGTCGGCTTTGCTCGACTCGGCTGTTTTCCCGGGTATACAGGGCGGTCCGCTCGAGCATGTAATCGCTGCCAAAGCCGTATCGTTTGGCGAAGCATTGACCGACAGTTACCTGGAATATGTGCGTCAAGTGGTCGGGAATGCTTCCGTAATGGCAAAATCGCTGATCGACAAAGGTTATAAGGTAATTTCGAACGGGACGGACAATCACAGCATGCTGGTTGATCTGCGTTCGCGTTTCCCGGAGCTGACCGGCAAGATGGCTGAAAATGCCCTTGTAAAAGCCGATATCACTACCAATAAGAACATGGTTCCTTTCGATTCGCGTTCGCCGTTCCTCACCTCGGGGATACGCCTGGGTACGCCAGCCATTACTACCCGTGGCGCCAAAGAAGCTCTGATGCCCGAAATCGTGGAATTGATTGATACTGTGTTGAGCAATGTCGAAAACGACATGGTGATCAAACAGGTGAAGGAGAAAGTCAACCGGTTGATGAAGGATTACCCACTGTTTGCCTGTTGAAACAAATGATCGGGCGTTTGATCATCCGCGTAAGCACTGTCCGCAAGAAGAGGAAAAGTTTTTTTGTACATATTGTTCATCATCTTGCCCGTTACATGAATAATGCATATTATTCTATTCTTTTCCTGTTGCCGGCTGTGATTGTTTCCTGTTCGCAGAATGTTAAAACGGATTTACAATCTCTGGCATGATGAGGGTTTAACACATGTACTGCCCGCTCATATTGAAAATCATCTGGATGAGGATAACGATGTTCTGATTAAATACATACTGAAATAAAAAAACGTAAGAGCAACACCTGCCGCCTCACGAATTGATTTGATAATATACATGAATAAGATAGAGCGATTATATAAAGAATGGCAGGCGTTGCAACCTGTAAAACCTGAATTACAGCGTCGTATGGATCAGTCATTTATGATTGACTTTAACTATAATTCGAACCATTTGGAGGGTAATACTCTGACTTATGGTCAAACCAAACTGTTACTGTTGTTCGGCAAAGTGAAAGGCGACGCTTTGATGCGTGACTGCGAGGAAATGAAAGCGCACAATGTCGGGCTGGAAATGATGAAAACGGAAGCCATGGATAAGGGCAGGCCGCTGTCGGAGAATTTTATCCGCGAACTGAACCGGACTATTCTTGCCGGCGATTTCTATAAAATAAGCCACAACGGGGAATACCGTTATAAAATACATACCGGCGTTTACAAAACCCGTCCAAACTCCGTCATTACACCTTCGGGTGAGTTATTCGATTATGCTTCGCCCGAAGAAACGCCCTCGCTGATGGCCGATCTGGTAGCATGGTATCGCGAAGAAGAGCGTAAAGCCGTTTTGTCGCCCGTCGAATTAGCCGCACTGTTTCATTACCGCTACATTCGCATTCATCCGTTTGAAGACGGTAACGGACGCATCGCCCGCCTGCTGGTCAATTATATTTTGCTTCGTCACGCTTACCCGATGATTGTCATTCTTACATCCGACCGCAAAAACTATCTTGAAACACTTGGAAAATGTGATGAAACAACAGGCAGGGAACCGTATAAAGGCGCTAATGCTACTCTTGAGCAAATAGAGCCATTTGTCGAATATATTACTTATTATGTAGAGCGCAAACTCCAATTTGCCAAAGAATTGATTTCCGGAATTACTCTTGACATTTCAGAAACCGAAGTTAAGGCTGAAAATCCAAGCGAGTTGGGTGTAAGATTGGGTGTAAAGTTGGGTGTAAACCAAACCGAAATAATCAAACTTATACAATCAAATAAAAGAATAACCATTGCAGAGATGTCCAAAATTATAAGAATAACAGAATATGCAGTGTTAAATAACCTGAACAAGCTGAAAAGTCTGGGAATTGTAGAACGCGTCGGTTCCGACAAAACCGGCTATTGGAGAATAAGATAAATATGTCAGTGTAAACAGTATGCCTCAAATACCGACCAAAGGGCGAATCATGCCGCCGCCCGATAAATATATGTACCTTTGTTTGCGATGACTCATAAAATCCTGATAGTTGAAGATGATACACCGTTTGGCACGATGTTGCAAAGCTGGTTCAGCAAGAACGGGTTTGAGGCGGTATTGACTTCGCGGATGGAGCAAGCCAAAAAGGAAATCCTGGAAGCCCGTTTCAGCCTGATCCTTGCCGATCTCCGGTTGCCGGACGGTGATGGCATCATGTTGCTCGAATGGACCGGGGAACAGAAGAAAAATATCCCCGTGATCGTGATGACCAGCTATGCCGAGATACAAAGCGCTGTGTCGGCAATGAAACTCGGAGCATTCGATTATATCCAGAAGCCGGTTAACCCGTCGGCGCTGAAACAAAAGATAGAACAGGCGCTCCGCAGCGAGCCTGTTACCGTAAATACCGCAGAACATAAGCCGGGAACCGTTATCGGCAAAAGTCATGTTGCCGGTGAAATGGACAAACTGATCAAAATGGTCGCTCCCACGCTAATGTCGGTATTAATTTTTGGTGAAAGCGGTACCGGTAAAGAATATGCGGCGCGGCGCATTCATGATCTCAGCAAACGCCGTGAAATGCCCTTTATTGCAGTCGATTGTGGCAGTTTGTCGCGTGAGCTTGCCCCCAGCGAACTGTTTGGCCACTTGAAGGGATCGTTTACCTCTGCCGTGGCGGATAAGAAAGGCGTTTTTGAGCAGGCTGCCGGCGGAACGGTTTTCCTGGATGAAATAGGTAACCTGCCATACGAGGTTCAGATACAATTGCTGCGCGCATTACAGGAACGTAAGGTGCGGCCTGTCGGCTCTACGAAGGATATCCCTGTGGATGTACGTATTATTGCCGCTACCAACGAAAACCTGGTGCAAGCCATCGTCAGGAGCGGATTCCGTGAAGACCTGTACCACCGGCTTAACGAATTCTCGATTACTGTGCCGCCACTTCGCGAACGAAAAACGGATATCGGGATCTTTGCCATGCATTTCCTGACCGAAGCCAATGAAGAGCTTGGAAAAGAGGTACAATCATTCTCCGACGAAACCATGCAGGTACTTACCGACCATTACTGGAGCGGTAACCTGCGCGAGTTGCGGAATGTGGTGCGCCGGTCCGCACTGTTCGCCCAGGCCGGAGAAATAACGCTTGCCGATTTGCCGGTACTCACTTCACCCTTGTCTAAACCTGCGGCTGATCATAATTTTGCTTTGCGTCCCGAAAACGAACGCGAACAAATAGAAGCCGCATTGGAAAAAACGAGGGGAAATAAAACCTTAGCAGCACAACTACTTAAAATTGACCGCAAAACACTTTACAATAAGATGCATCAATACGATATTAAGCTGTAAAAAATATTAGTACATTATTGTCTCGGCGAAAGTAAACCCGCGATTTCGATACCCCGTGCTGCGCTTCGCAGGGGGGGTATCAACATCAGATGCCTTCCGGCATCAAATACGCCAAAACATCCCGCACAATATGAGATGATCACTCCTTCGAGAGACATTCCCGGCGCCATGAACGGGAAAATTGTGATATATACTGATACTTTCGGGTTTGACACGCATTTTTATCATAGTATCTCTGCCTTCAATCAATCACAAAAATTACAGTTCAGACATCTTTCACATATTTTCCTGTTTTGTCAATAAAAAATTCTTTGCCGTTCAATTTTACTTTAGCCAGACCTTGCAGTTGTTGATTAAAACTCCATGCATCATCGTATTGCAGAGGAATGACTTCGTTTTTACGCTTGTCAATATATCCCCACTTGCCGTTGAGCATCACCGGCGCCATACCTTCCCATTTGCCGCTCAACTTCACCGGATCCAAACCTTCAATAAAACCATCCGCTTCTTCGTATTTCCAGCGGTTTCCTTCTGTATCGATATAATGCCATTTTCCATTTAATTTTACCAATGCCAAACCTTGTAACTCTCGATTAAAACTCCTCACATCCTCGTATTTCATGGGAATGACTTCGTCTTTATGACAATCTATATATCCCCATTTGCCGTTGAGCATCACCGGTGCCAAGCCTTCGTCAAAGCGGCCATCCGCTTCTTCATATTTCCATCGGTTTCCTTTTTTGTCGATATAATGACATTTCCCATTTAATTTTACCAGAGCCAATCCATATAATTTCTTATCAAACAGTTCAATATCATCATATTTACATGGAGTAATTTCATTGCCTGTTTTATCTATAATGCCCCATTTGTCATTCAATTCTACTTTAGCTATAGCAAATCCTTTGCAAAAGTCACAGGCGTTGTCATACTTACACGGAATAATTTCTTTACCTGTTATGTCTATATAACCCCATTTGTCATTCAATTTTACAGAAGCAAATCCTGCGTAAAAATTCCATGTTTTATCATATTTGCATGAAATGATTTCTTTGCCTGTTTTGT
>JAISDP010000209.1 GCA_031264715.1 Bacteroidales bacterium | reverse complement strand
AAAACCGATACCCGCAATGACGGATTACTTTACCCAGTAATCAACTACCGTTATGGCTTTCAGTTTGCCATTGATCAATTTCCCGAACTCTTGATGCGCAGGATGCACCAGGTAGGCGTCCCGGTCTTTTTCCGAGTCAAAACTCAGGAAGAAACAATGTGTAAGTCCTTTCTGCAATCCTTCGGGGCTGCAATCGGTTCCCCATTCGTAATCTTTGACCTCGTCAATCTGCTTAGGCAGGTTGGTAAACGCTGTTTCGACTTCTTTCACCTGGTCGGCGGTCAAATCGTCATTGAAACCGAATAATACCACATGCCGCAACATTTTTTTCGATTCTTTGGCCGGCTGGTTGCTGCAAGCGCCAACCAATAAGGCGGCAACGATTAACAGGCAAACATTTTTCATCATCTTTATTTTATTATTATTTTATTATTATTTGTATGAGCGCATTATCCCGATATTTATTCGAACAGACTCTCGTCTCTGATCAGCAATAAAATGGATGACTGGGAAACGATCATGTATTTTTCGCTGTTGAATTCTATTTCGTAGGCGTTGCTTTGCAGGTATACCGCCAAATCGCCTTCGTGCGGCTGCAAGGGAACATATTTTACCTCGTCCCTTTTATCTTTCCAGGGTTCGTCGATTTCGGCAATGGCAGGTATCGGGTATCCCGGCCCTACTTTGACCACATAACCGCTTTGTATACGTTCATTCTCCTGTACGCCCGGCGGCAGCAGCAAACCTCCCCTGGTTTTTTCCATGGGCGATTTCGGTTTGATGAGCACGCGGTCGCCGACAACGATAAATTTGCTGAAATCTGTATGATCTATTTGAATTGGCATTATTTGGAAAGGTTTGTGAAAAAATCCAGAAAGTTGGTACGTTTGCTTTCAACTGCACTTCCGGTGAACCGGGAGCGTCTTTAACAAGTCCTCGAACCACGCCATTTGCTCGTCCGGCGTCATACTGCTATTGTCAAGCACAATCGCATCCGGCGCCTGGCGTAGCGGACTTTCTTCGCGCGTTTGGTCGATCCGGTCGCGTTTGGCAAGGTTTCGGCTAATCTCCTCCCAACCGGCAGACATTCCTTTTTGTATCAACTCGTCGTAGCGGCGTTGTGTACGTACTTCGGGGCTGGCCGTCATAAAAATCTTGATGTCGGCATCCGGGAAAACGTCCGTACCGACATCCCGGCCATCCATCACGATGGCTTTATCCTTGCCCATTGCCTGCTGCAACGAAACCAGTTTACGCCGTACTTCTTTGATCGCGCTTATTTCGCTCACCGCATCCGACACGGCAATCGTCCGTATGTCGCGCTCTACGCACACATCGTTCAAGAAAGCCTCGTTTTGACCTGTTTCCCGATTCCTGCGAAACGTAATATGAAGATCATCCAAACGGCTCGTCAATTCGGGTAAATTAATCGAACCGTTGTTGATCATCCCGTTTTGCAGGGCGAACAACGTAACTGCACGGTACATCGCGCCTGTATCAATGTAGGCATAGCCCAGCTTTTGAGCAATGGCTTTGGCGAAAGTGCTTTTGCCACAGGATGAAAAACCGTCGATAGCAATGATGAGCGGATGCATCAGCAATTTTTGATTTTTGATGGGCTGTTCCGATGAATCAAAAATGTTTTTAGCTTCCGAAGTCGTCGAATGCCACCATTTCCTTCGGAACGCCGAGATTGTCCAGCATCTTGACCACGGCGGCAGTCATCGGGCCGGGACCGCACATGTAATATTCAATATCTTCGGGCGTTTCGTGTTTGCTCAGGTAGTTATCGTAAATTACCTGGTGGATAAAGCCTGTATAACCTGTCCATTTGTCTTCGGGACGCGGTTCGCTCAGCGCGATGTTGAACTTGAAGTTCGGGAATTCCTTTTCGATAGCGCGAAAATCCTCTTCATAAAAAATCTCGTTTTTCGAACGGGCGCCATACCAGTAGGATACCTTGCGGTCGGTTGTTTTCAACGTGTGGAACAGGTGGAACAGATGTGAACGCAGCGGAGCCATACCCGCGCCGCCGCCGATGTACAGCATTTCGCACCGGGTATCTTTAATAAAGAATTCACCGAAAGGCCCGGAAACAGTCACTCGATCGCCCGGCTTACGCGAGAAAATATACGACGAGCAAATACCCGAAGGTACATTCGCCCAGTTGCCTTTGGCTTTATCCCACGGCGGCGTGGCGATACGGATATTCAGCATCACGATATTGCCTTCGGCCGGGTGGTTGGCCATGGAATACGCGCGATAAGTTTCCTCGGTATTGGTCATCTTCAAATCCCACAACTTGAATTTGTCCCATTCGGCGCGGAAACGTTCGTCTATGTCTATGTCCTTAAATTCCATGCTGTATTTCGGCACGTCGATCTGGATATATCCGCCCGACTTGAAGTTGAGCTTTTCACCTTCGGGCAGCCTGACCACAAACTCCTTGATGAACGAAGCGACGTTACGATTGGATACCACCTCACATTCCCACTTCTTGATGCCCATCACTTCTTCGGGTACCTGTATCTTCAGGTCGCTGCGCACTTTTACCTGGCAGCCTAAGCGCCAGTCCTGCTGTATCTGTTTGCGGGTGAAGAAACCGACTTCGGTAGGAAGTATCGTTCCGCCGCCTTCCACCACCTGGCATTTGCACATGCCGCAAGTTCCGCCGCCGCCGCAAGCCGACGGCAGAAATATCTTCTGCGCCGAAAGGGTGGATAAGAGCGATGATCCCGGCGCGGCATCCACTTTTTCTTCCCCGTTATTGATGTTGATCGTGACATTTCCCTGCGGAACCAGTTTTTTCTTGGCATATAACAGTACGATGACCAGGAACAGCATAGCGGTCAGGAATACCGCCATGCTCGTAAGCATCGTGATCATTTGTGAGGCTAACAATATCATGTTTAAAATCTTTTGAATATTTAAGTTTGGTATCTTGAATTATAATTTAATCCCCATGAAGCTCATAAAGGCGATAGCCATCAGGCCGGTAGTGATAAACGTAATACCCAGGCCCCTGAGGGGAACAGGTATTTGCGAATAGCTCATCTTTTCGCGGATGGCAGCCAAACCGATGATGGCCAGCCACCAGCCGATACCGGAACCAAGCGCATACGAGGTAGCTTCGCCGACATTGTTGAACTCGCGTTCCTGCATGAACAGCGACGCCCCCATGATGGCGCAGTTTACCGCGATCAATGGGAGGAAAATACCCAGCGACGAATAAAGCGCCGGGGCGAACTTTTCAACCACCATTTCCACTAACTGGACAATGGCGGCAATCACCGCGATGAATAATATGAAACTTAAAAAACTGAGGTCTACATCGGTAAACGATGAGCCTAACCATGACAATGCACCGGCTTTCAGTATATAGTTTTCCAACAAATAATTGACCGGAACGGTGATCAACAACACGAAAGTAACTGCTATGCCAAGCCCCATCGATGTTTTCACCGTTTTGGATACTGCCAGGTACGAACACATACCCAGGAAGTACGCAAAAATCATGTTGTCGATAAAAATCGACTTGATAAAAATACTACCTATATTTTCCATTTTTCAATCGTATTTTAGAGATTAAATTCATTAATCATTGTATATATATCCACTTTCGGTGATGGCGGCATGTGCAGCGGACGATTGCAGCCATTCGTACAGTTTGTACGCCATTGAATTTCTGTCCAGGTCGGAACGGATAGCGACATGCACTTCGGCGATGAACGGATACGTCCTGTTGCTGATGGTTTCCTTATCGGGGAAGATGCCATTGACGGCGATTTTGGGCGCTTCGCTGTCGGATTTCCGCACAATCAGCTCCTTATAGTTAAGAAAGGTGTAACAGACCGCATCCCCGTTGTTGATTACTTCCGAAAAGACCCATACCATAGAACCGATCTGGCTTTCGGGAAAATCGCCCATCCCCAGACCCTTCATGACCAGCTCGCGCATGACCTCTTCGCTGCCCGAGTTACGCGGACGGGTGAAGACCTTGATGGCCGCGTCGTGGCTGCCGACTTGTTTCCAGTTCGTCGTTTTGCCGGTGTAGATGTCCTGCACCTGGGTGACCGTGAGCGATTTCACCGGGTTCACCGGGTTGACGATGAAGACGAAGGCATCCCGGGCAACCGGCGTTTCGGTCAGCGTAACGCCCTGCGCGTCGGCGTGCGCCTTTTCGTCGGGCGACATTGTCCGGTGCGTCAGGATAATATCGGCATTGCCGTCGATCAGGTTCATGAAAGCGCCATGCGTCTGCGAGGTTAGAATCCGCTGCCAGAAAAAATCACGGTACGCTTCGGGAATATGCTCATAGTCGGGGCTTACAATCCATTCGTCCACAAGCGGTATCCCCCATGTATAAGGAACGTCCAGCAGTTTGCAGGCAATGATTTCGTTCAGGTGGCGGCATGAGGTGGAGCCGTCCACGCGCGGATAGTTGTCGAACGTCAGGCCTTCGATGCGTGCGACTTCTTCCGTCCGGTCTTTATCGGCGGACGTTTCGCACCCGGTCATTGAAAGGATGAGGAAGCAGACCGCCGCCGATAAAAAGCTTTGCTGTTGATGACTGAATTTGATCATCGATAATTATTTCTTTGCTTCTTTCGTGTTCGCCCTTTGTATCCAGATAATCACGCCAACAATAATCAGCGCCATCGGCGGGAGGATGATCAGGTTATTGTTATGGTATCCGAAATCGTAGAATGACTGGGGTATGATTTTTATTCCCAGCAAAGTTCCCGAACCGAACAGTTCGCGGATAAACGCAACAAGAACCAAAAGCAGTCCATATCCTGCGCCGTTCCCGATACCGTCGAGAAACGAGGGCCACGGCCTGTTGGCCATCGCAAAAGCTTCCAAACGCCCCATGAGGATACAGTTGGTAATGATCAGCCCCACGAATACCGACAACTGTTTACTCACATTGTAGGCATAGGCTTTCAAAATCTGGTCGACAATGATGACCAAAAGCGAGATGATCACCAGTTGCACGATGATACGGATGCTGTTGGGTATGAAATTCCGGATGCCGGATATGATCAGGTTCGAAAACGCCGTTACGGCGGTTACAGCCAGGGCCATTACCAGCGCCGGCTCGAGTTTGACCGTAACAGCCAGGGCCGAACAAATCCCCAAGACCTGTACCGTAACCGGGTTGTTGGTTATGATTGGTTCGAATAACGGTTTGAGTTTTTTGGATGAAAATACACTCATGGTCAGTTCGATTTATGTTGTGAAAAATAAGTTTGGTAAGGTTCGAGGCTGTGATGCATCATTGCTTCGAGTCCCTTACTGGTAATGGTACCGCCTGAGATGGCATCCACGGTGTGGCTGTCGGGCGTATATGTCCCTGTTTTCTCCACCTTTACGGAAACGAATTTGTTGGAACCGTCGAACAGTTTCTTGTTTTGAAACTGATTTTCGAATTGCGGCGTATTGATTTCGGCGCCCAAGCCCGGAGTTTCGCCCTTGTGGTCGAAATTTACGCCATACACCGTATTCATATCGCTTTCCACGGCTACGTTTCCCCAAATCGGGCCCCACAGCCCGGCTCCCCTTACGGGAATCACTACAAACGACTTACCATCCTTTTCGGCAAGATACACAGGTAATAAACGCTCATTGACGGGCTTTGCATTTTCCTTTTTCAAGTCGATCTTTTCGGGTGTTTCGCCGCTCACTGTGCTGCCATCGGCTTTGATCACAATGCCTTGCCTGATATATTGCGGGTACTTGGCCAGCACGTCAGCCGGGGTCGATGTAACGCCCAGGGCTGCCAAAATGTTCTGCTGACGCTCAATTTCGATATTCTCTTGTTGCTTATCCGCCAACGAAAGCGATGTGAAGGATAAGGCTGCCGCCACCAGCAACACTAATGCCGATGAGAAGCAAAAAATATACAGGTTACTAAATTGTTTCATTTTTTCCAGATTTATGCTTTGACGGTTACCCGTTTCAATCTCCGTTTGATATTGGCGCTCACCACGTAATAGTCGATCAGCGGCGCGAAGGTATTCATGAGCAGGATGGATAACATCATGCCTTCGGGATAGCTCGGGTTGAGTACGCGGATCAACACCGCAAACAGCCCGATCAGGAATCCGTAAATCCATTTGCCTGTGGCGGTATGCGATCCTGTTACCGGATCGGTAGCCATGAACACCGCGCCGAAGGCAAAACCGCCCATTACGTAATGGTAGTAAAACGGCGTTTCCATGTAAGAATTAGCGCCCCAGAGGTTAAAGATCAACCCCATCACTGCGCCGCCGGCAAATACCGAGAACATCACGCGGAAACTGGCTACACCCGTAAAAAGCAGGATTGCGGCGCCGATCAGGATGGACAGTGTTGATGTTTCGCCGACGCTGCCGGGAATCAGTCCCAGGAACATATCGCACAGTGAAGCCGTTAGCGGTTGTCCTGCTGCTGCTTCGGATAACGGCGTAGCGCCGCTGAAACCGTCGACGCCCGACACCCATACCTTGTCGCCCGACATCGCTGTGGGATAGGCAAAGAAAAGGAAAGCACGCGTCAGCAATGCCGGATTCCAAATATTCATGCCTGTTCCGCCAAATATCTCCTTGCCGAATACTACCGCAAAAGCCGTAGCCACAGCTACCATCCACAACGGTACGCCAACCGGCATCACCAGCGGAATCAGTATCCCCGACACCAGGAAACCTTCATTCACCTCGTGTCCGCGGGCCTGCGCCACGCCAAACTCAATACTTAGCCCCACTACATACGATACGACGATGATCGGGAATACTTTGCAGAAACCGAACCAGAAGTTTTCCCATAGCGTGCGGGTAATTCCCAGCGCTTCGGAATTTTGGAAGCCTGCGTTCCACATCCCGAAAAGCAGGGCCGGCGCAAGTGCGATAATCACCACGCTCATCGTGCGCTTGAGGTCCGATGCATCGCGGATGTGCGTACCCTTCCGCGTTACGGTATTGGGCACAAACAGGAACGTCGAGAATGCGTCGTAAGTCGAATGCAGTTTCTCGAACTTACCGCCTTTCTCAAAATTCGGCTTTATTTTGTCTAAATATCTCCTTATCGGATTCATTTCAATTATATATATTTATTTGATTAAGCTCCCGAAATCCCCTTCTCTTTGGAAGAGGGGAAAGGCTTCTTTTAGTTCATTTCCTTGATCATCATGTTGATACCTTCCCTGATGATGGATTGTACGTCGGTTTTGGAGGTACACACAAATTCGCAGAGCGCGAAATCTTCTTCGGCGACCTCGTAGATGCCCAATTGCTCCATCTTTTCGATTTCGCCGGCAAGGATCGCCTTTACCAAATGTTCGGGGTAAATGTCCATCGGGAACACACTTTCGTATTGCCCGGTCATCACCAGTGCACGGTGTCCGCCATGCATATTGGTATCCAAATCGTATTCTTTATGGGGCGTCATCCATGAGAAGAACGTGCGGCCTGCGCTGTACTTGCCGAAGCCCGGCAGCGCCCAACCCAGCAATTCGTAATGGTCGCCTTCGGGAATCACCGTCACCTGGCTGTCATAGAAACCGAGGTAACCGTCTGCGGCTACATGCGCGCCCGTCAATACATTCCCACTGATGTAGCGCACGTTGCCTGTTTTCACGCTGTCGGCAAAAGCGGTCATGCAGCAACCTCCCTTCACCTTATAATAGCGCGGGGTATTGATTTCCGAACCGCACAGCACAATGGTTTTCGATACATCATACTCGGCCTTGTTCATCAACCGGCCGATAGTCGATACATCCTGCGGGTTGACATACCATACCACTTCACCTTTATTAACAGGATCGATATGGTGGATCTGCACGCCCACATTGCTCGACGGGTGCGGCCCCGAGAACTGATGTATTTCCACGTTCGTTGCTTTCACAAAGTTGGCAGCCGGCGGATAATCCGTATGCACACAAAGATGAACCCTGCCCGAGGCCAGCTTTGCCAGCGTATCGACACCTGTTTGGAAGTCAGGATCGACATTCTGGAAAATGTAGTCATAATCGGGTCCGAGCGGCGCCGTGTCGAAGCACGAAATAAAGATCGACTTCGGCGTATCCTGAGGATTGGCGATAATCGCATACGGGCGTTGCCTGATGAACGGCCACACGCCGCCTGCCAGCAAATACCCGGTAATCGCCTCCTTCGAGGAATCGACCGGTTTTATCTTCGAAAAGTCTTCCGAACCATCCTTGCCGTCGGCTTTTACCACTACTTCGAGAATACGGCGTTTCTCGCCGCGTACCACCGCTTCAAGCGTCCCGCTCACCGGCGATGCAAACAGCACCTCGGGGCGGTTCTTGTCCATGAATAATGGTGTTCCGGCTTTTACCGTATCGCCTTCCTTCACCAGCATTTTGGGGATCAATCCCGGAAAATCAACAGGTTTGATAGCATACTTGTCCGACGGTTCAGCCTTCACAAGTATCTTTTCTGCCTTTCCTTTTAATTTGATATTCAGACCTTTCTTAATCTTTATCACTTTTGACATAAACTACAAAGTTTATTTTTTAAGAAAATACAAAAGTAGCATCCAATTTCACAAAAATCAAATGAATATTCAAAAATTCCGGAAAATCAGGTTCATTCTT
>JAISDP010000170.1 GCA_031264715.1 Bacteroidales bacterium | reverse complement strand
CGAAGGGCGGCGTAGGGGCGGCTTGCAGTCGCCCGAAAAAAAGAAAAACGAGCGCCGCCACCGGATCAAAACCGTACGGGTTTCACATGATGAATCTCCTACGGAGATTTGTTGATGTTTTCCGCATTGATTTCTATTGATATGAATGCCCTGACGGGCAATATTGTGTGCATTTTTGATGCCGGAAGGCATCTGAGGTTGATAACCCCGGGCAAGCCGCAGGCGCAGCCCGGGGTTATCCAAATTAGACGCCTGTCGGCGTCAGGCTGCGTAATCTGACAGGTTGGTTGGTATGCGTAAGCTTACGTAAAAAACACCCTCTCCAGCACATGCGGAAAAACAAGCCCATGTTATGGAATTGCATCATATACTTCTTTAAAGAACATTAATTTTCAAAAAGCATTTACAGATAATCCGTTAAACCATAATAGTATATCTTTATAAACGATTTCGGGCACACCAAGGGAGATACTTTCGTATTTATCTTTTTTGCCTGAAGAAACCGCTATATTTTCGTCCTCCAAGAAATGATTTAATTTAGGATAAACTTTAACTGTGAATTTATTTTTATTATACTTCCTGATAATATTTCTAACATTAACAATGCTTTCACTAACATTAATGTTAGTATCGGCTTCGCCAAATGTAAAAAATACAGGACAATTGATTTGCGGATAACATTGATCGGGATTCCACTTAATAAATTCAATATTTCTATAAGTATACCAGTGTTGAATGATTGTGTCGACCAATTGAATGCCTGGTATTTTCATATTTGGAAAATGCAAACTGTCATCAGCCAATACATTACCGTCCCATAACTGTAAAAATTTTCTTTTGGCCTGATATTGGACGGTATCAAGATGTTGGTATTTAGGAATAATGGTATGGTTAATATTACAAAGGCTATTCCAGAAACAAGCAGAAAGATTAGACATTCCGTCTTCATTAAATCCCTCTTTATTATAACGTTCATTGTCATAATAAAATACATCATTATCAACTATTGTATTCATTAGTGAATAAAGCGCAAGATAAAATTGAACATTTAATCCGGTGTTTCCAGGAGTTGATAAAAAATCTTGCAACACAACGCCATTTGTGCCTGGTGTTGACTGTAACAATAAAAAAGCAACATTTTGATTTCTCGAAGCCACTATCGCCGCAGAACATCCTGTCTCGCTAATACCCCAGATGCCAATTTTCGTGTTTTTAAATTCAGGCCTTGATTTCAAATACAGGAGAGCATTTTCAGTATCGTCTGCCAAAGTTTGGATCGTTTGTGACATAAATAACTTACTGCGTCCCCTAATAACGGACTCTCGACGACCAATTACGAAAACCCCGATGTTTTCTTTAACCAGTTTCAAAACCATTTTTGAATCAAAACTTGTTGTATCATTGATTAATGAAAATTCAGGATAAAGCACATCATATATTACATCTGTTAACAGTATTGCAATTTTTTTTACTTCATTTTGTGGCAAAATCAAAACCCCTTTCAACGGTATTGAGTCTGTTGTAATAAAAGCAACAGGTTCAATAGATTGAATTATTGGATCATTACAACTGACTGTTACCCGAAAAAAAGTCAGTATAACGACTATTGATATAGTTCTCAAAATGAAATGATTCAAATTAACCATAAACTTAATTTCTATCAAGGTTTATTATCCTGCTGCCGTATATCCAGAGCCTGTGGTACCAATAACCATATAACCCTGACCATACCTGCTTGCCTCTTGTTCGGCAGGATAGCGTTATATGCTATTTTCTAAATCCGATCCCGCCCTGTTTTCCATTCAACTGTTCCGCCTTGCAAAACAGATGTAGCTGTTCCAATGTCGGTTCGGCGCCTGTTAAGATGAACTCTACTGTCTGTTTGCGGGCGATATTCTCGATTTCGCCTCCGCTGAAATCATAACCGGCAGCCAATTCGGCAGCGGCTTCGGAGCTAAGGGAGGGTATCAGCGTTTGCCATATCGCCTGTTTGGTCTCTACGGATGGCTTTTTAAATTCCACTTTGTATAAGAACCGCCGTTCAAATGCCTGATCCAGATTCTGTGTCAGGTTGGTGGTGGCAATCATGATTCCTTCGAGGGTTTCCATCTCCTGGAGGATAATGTTTTGTATGGCATTTTCAGTTTGATCGACCGGTTGGTTCAGCGCTTCCTTCCGTTTGCCAAAGATTGCGTCAGCCTCATTGAAAAGCAGTATGGGCGCGATCTTCGATCGGTTCACCAAGGCGCTGTACCGGACAAAAATATCCTTGATCAGTTTCTCGCTTTCGCCGAACCACTTGCTTTTGGTTTCGCTGATGTTCACTGAAAGAATATCGCGCCGGGTTTGGCGGGCTACCTGATATACCGTTTCAGTCTTTCCGGTGCCGGGCGCGCCGTAGAAAATACAGGCAAAACCTTTCCGCATGCCCGAAGCTGCCAGGCGCTGCTGCACTTCCTGGAAACGCGACTCGTCCAGCAGATGGGTCAACGTCCTGATTTGGCTCTGTTCCTGTGCGTTGTAGAACAACTCTTTGGATGTTATCTCCCTGTAACAGATGATGTCTTTTTCCTTGGCGGTTTGCATAACAGGCTGTATTTCTTGAATAACGGAAAACATTTCGGGCAACAGTTCTTTCCGCGCCTTATCCGTGAGGCGGTAACGGTTTCCATCACTTTCTACCAGTCCAAGTGCGAACAGCGGATGCGTCCTCTTCAGGAAATGGAGTCGTACCATCCTGTAATCGCTCTTCGAATCGTACAACTCTTCCAGGTCGGATATTTTCACGTCCACGTAGTCGCTGTTAATCAGCAAATGGCAGAAAAACAGCAGTACCACAAGGTCATTCTCCTGCAGGTCGAGCGCAGAGACAGCCCGGATAAACGATGGCCCGGCGCCCGATAACAAGTCCGTCAACCGTGATGACAGGCCGCCAAAAGTCAGTTCCACATCGTCAAAGATCATCCCGATTTTGACAAACAATTCATCGATGGATATCTCCGTCAAAGCGGATTGTGTGCTGACGGCCGGGTGTTCCTCGCTTTTGGCCGTATCCAGTGCCTGTTCAATCTGCTCGTCAAGCATCTCATTTTGGGCGTATTGCATGGCAAACGGGTCTGTTTTGATCGCCGTCCGGCCAATTCTCGACTTGAGTACCAGTCCGTCTAACGAGGTGCAGCGACTCAAGGCGACATAAACCTGCCCGTGTGTAAAGGCGGCGCCCAGGTCGGCGACAACATGCTCGAAGGTCAATCCCTGGCTTTTGTGCACAGTGATCGCCCAGGCAAGCCTCACCGGAAACTGTGTAAACGTACCGATAACTTCCTCCTGGATTTTCTTCCTGCGCCTGTTCCATGTATACCGTACATTTTGCCACTCCATCCGGCCCACTTCTATTTCCTCTCCATCCGGGAAAGCAATGATCAGTTGTGTTTCATCCATCCGCGTAATGTGTCCTATTTTTCCATTGAAGAAAAAGGGCGGATTATTCCTTGCAAACATCACCTGCGCTCCGATTTTCAGTTGCAGGGCGCGGTTGGTAGGCATGATCTCTTCGGGAAATATGCCCGTTACTGCGGCTTCGAATGTTTCTTCCTTGTCGGGAAGTTCCATCAGTTTTGTCCGGTTGATGTCGTCCACCATACGGTTGTGGGTAGCCAGCGTGATGTATGCGGAGTATTCGCCGGGTGTAAACGCCGGGTTGTAGCGTGAATGAAGCAGGTTCATATCCCTGTCGGTCGCCCGGTTGACCCGGATATTGTTCAGCAGGTCGATAAAAGCCTGATCCTTTTGCCGGTAAATCTTCTTCAATTCGATGTACACAGGTGGATGTCCGCGAATCACCCTGGAGCTGAAGAAAAAGGGGCTGTCATAAAATGCACCCAGTATTTTCCATTCATCAGCATTGGCAATAGGCGACAACTGGAAAGTATCGCCGATGAGCAGCACCTGCACGCCGCCAAACGGTTCGCTTTCCCAGTCGCGATAGACGCGCAGTATCCGGTCGATCACATCCAGCAAATCGCACCGCACCATCGACACCTCATCGATGATCAGCAGTTGCAGGTTGCGGATGATCTTCATCTTATCCTCGCTGTAACGGAAATGGTCGTAAACAGTACCGCGGTCTTCGTCGTTTTTAGGCGCTACTTTCCTCAAACGGCTGTCTTCGGGAACGTAAACGCTCGGCTTGATCTGGAAAAAGGAATGAATGGTTTGCCCGCCTGCGTTCACAGCCGCCACGCCGGTCGGGGCAAGAATAACATATTCCTTACCGGTTGTCTGCTTGATATATTTCAGGAACGTGGTTTTACCCGTTCCGGCTTTTCCTGTCAGGTACACTGACCTGTCGGTATGACGGATAAAGTCGGCGGCGTGCCGGAAAGCAACGTTACTGTCGTCTAATTCTATTTCTATCTGGTCGATGGTCATGAGGTAAACGAATTATAGGGAATAAAAGTACGAAAATTTACTTCTAAATACGAAAATTTACTTCTCAAAAAAGTTATTTGCTTCGCCAAAATATGCGACGTAAATAACTCACATCGGGATCGACCCTGACAGTGATGGAAAAGTTCCTCCTTTTACTGTTTCAGTCGCGGCCTGACAGGGTATATTTTCCTGTAAAGCCGGTTTACCAGGGGATATGTGACAGCCGTTGCCGCAAATCCGCCAATGATATCCACTAAATAATGCGCCTTGATGTAGACCGTGGACAGTAC
>JAISDP010000085.1 GCA_031264715.1 Bacteroidales bacterium | reverse complement strand
TATTGGTAGAGATATAATCATCGGAAAGCAAAAAAATCCCGGCAGGGATGGCATATCGGTAGAAAACATTTCATCATTCGGCGAAAATCCCGTCAAGGTCAAACCGACATTGTTTCCCGTCAGGGAAACCATATCAATAGAAAAAATATGCACCGCCGCCGGGCCAAAACCCCGTATGGGGTTTCATATGATGAACCACCTGCGGAGATTGGCAGATGTTTTCCGCATTGATTCTATTGATATGAATGCCCTGACGGGCAAAGCGCATACGAAATGTATGGCAGGAGTATTTGCGGTTTTGACCCTGACAGGTCGGGCGCTGCTCCCAACATCGGTGCAACGTGCCGACCTGTCAGGCTGCGTTGTAGAGACGCGATGCATCGCGTCTCTACTGACAGGGTCAATAAGAATAAGAATAATCATAGAATATAAACTTTTAATAAGATTCAAACATGAGATTAGATAATTGGTTTATTACAAATCCGGACACCTCGCAACAAGAGGTACTGAAAGTTCCTGTCAATCAAAATTTGGTAGTAAAAGGCGCGGCGGGAAGCGGTAAAACGAATATGGCGATTTATCGTGCCAGGCAAGCGGGAGATAACAGTTTTGTTATTGTAGTTTACACAGTAGCGTTAAAAAAAATGATACGCTATGGTTTGAGCGAATTAGGACTTGACAAAGACCGTGTTGTACACGAATGGTCGTGGATCAACAGAGGGATGGACATTTCGGGCGATGTTTTTTGTTTGAAAGGTAATAATAATTATGGCCTGAACGAAAGTCTGTTAATTCTCAAAACAGGAGAAAAAATACAATTTTTTGTTTCGAGAGGTGTTGAGTATGATAGCATTATCCAGTCCCGTCTGTTTTTAGATTATCCTGTTCAACCCGTCGAAAATCCCCTGGAAGTTTCCATTGATTTTGACGATTGGGTTGATGACAAATTTTATTACACATTTTACCGCCGTCATCGCTGGTTTAAACAAATTCAGTTATTGGATTTTCAATTCGATCCTGCCGATGAAAGATTTGTATTGATTCCAAGTGGTCTTTTATTCAAAGAAAAAGAAAAAGTGAACTATCTGATTATTGACGAGGGACAAGATTTTTCGATAGTAGATTATCAGCAAAGCTTTATCTCTCAGGCAAACAAAGCAATAACAATTTTTGGAGATACAAATCAGCAACTTTACAGGCAACGCGGAACAAACATTGATAAGATCATAGAAGTTTTCAAGTATCCATTACTTACTTTGAACTACAATTACAGGATACCAAAGACAGTTGCAAAAGTTGCTCAAACTATTCCAAATCCACATCTTGACTTATTGACAAACAATATGAAGAACAATGGAAACAGTGATTATCCGTCATTCCCAAAACCGATAATCAAAAAATGTAATTCGGAAAATGAAGAATTGCAATATATTTTCGACAGAATACAAACAGAAGGATTGGACGATGTGGCTATTTTGCTCCCAAACAACGATATTATTGAAAAAGTCCATAAATCATTTTCTGATAGAGGAATTGGAACGCAAGTTCGTTATACAGTTGATTTGCCTGAAAACAGAAATGCAGGTATTTATCCTGTGTTTAAAAGTGTTGATACTTTAGATTTTACAAACCAAGATTTACCATGTATTCTTACATATCACAGCGCCAAAGGAACTGAATTTGACAATGTTTTTATTCCGTTTGCCGACGAAGACAGCAGGTTGGAAAGAAATCCGTTTTATGTTGCAGTAACGAGGGCGAGCAGCAGGGTTTTCATTACCTATTCTCGTAAACTCACAAGTTTATTGAAAGATGTTAATCGAGACGATATAATTTCCTAATAATATGGCGAAGAAAAAAAGGACAGGAAATAGTTTTTGGATACCGATAAACCTGTGGAATTTGAACGAATTGTTCACCACCGAGAGCATTTCGCCGATTTCTTTTTACAAAGAACGCGACTTTGGAAATCCTGTTAATCGCAATCAAGAAGAAACCGAAGATAAATATAAATTGATTTTATTTGACAATGCTGTTCAAAGTGATATTCTGTTAAAACTTTCGCCGGATTTACTAGATACTCTATGTTTGACAGAAAACCCAGAGAAGAAAATCAAATTAAAAAGCTATAAATATCCCAAAACAATCTACCTGAAAAATGGCTTATTTAAAGTTTATTTCAGTTCGCCAGAGGAATTGAATGAATTTTTGAACAATACATCTATGTTATTGGAGGTAAAAACTGTAAAGAAATATAAATCAGATTTTGATGTTGATGGAACTATCAGCAAAAAACGACAGAAAGCATTTGTCCAATACAGTTTATATAAAAACGAAGAGCAACCATTTTTCGATAAGGCTTTTAATCAAATCAAAGGCTTGATATATGGCTATTTAATTGGAGTAATCGGAACATTAGGAGAAAAAGAACAGGGACTTGTTTCCGATTTATCCAAATTTAAAAATACGGTTGGCAGTATTCATACGGATATTGTTTTATCAGAAGAATACTCGGGATCTTGGCTCAATAATATTTGTAAACAGATAGACGACAGTAAAAAATCATACTTTGATAATTTTGGAAAGCAGTCAGATGTTTTAGATACATTACTTTTGAGATTGGAGGAAATTGACAGGCTGAACAAAATGCGATGCTCCGATTTATCAAAACAAAAAACCCCCGAATACAAAAGAGCTTATGAAACCGAACAGGAAAATCTCAAAAAAGCCAGACACGAACTTTATGGATTTGAGTGCAGGCATGGTATAACACCTCTTAAAGAAGAGTTGAAACAAATAAAACAAGAGGAGGTAAATAGCGGAAAGGTAAAAGGAAAGACACGAGAATATTATAAAAAAGGCTCATACGAGTATAATCGAAAACAGGAATTGATACAGTTACTTGCTGATTTTGAGAAAAATATTGAATATCAAGAACTGAAAAAAGAAGTTAAAATGCAAGAAGAAAAAGTACGCAATTTTCTATTTGGATTTACGCAATATGACAGTTCAATAACAGAACAATTTAGTAGAATATCCGAGTATTTGTACGAAATCACAAAAACAACAACAAGTTTCTTTTTATCAAAGAACAACAAATCAAATGACTTTCCCGATATTTCGTTTGAAATAGACATTACAAAATTAGCCGAATATTACTTCAATCGCAGCAAAGATTACACGAACCTTTTTATTCATTTCCCAAAAACCTTAACAGAAATCTTAACGGAAACGGAGTTGAATTTATTGACGGTTTCCGCCAATTCAATACTGTCGCAGCCTCAGGGACGACTTGGTAATTTTTCAGAACAAAACATTTTGGAAATTATAATAAAAATTGGCGAACATTTACCGGAAAGTGCAGATAAACAAACTTTGAGAGATTATTATTTATATAGAACAGGCAAAAACGACAATTTTAAATTCCCGGAAAATCAGGTTTTAGCCAATCTGATAGTTTTTCTTATGAAACTTGGCGGACACGAACAGATCAATAAAATGCTCGTTACGAGAAACATTCCAAACAGGCAGATTGCATTTATGCTTTATGGCGCTTATGTCGGTTTTGCAAATATGCCGAAAACATTTACAGGCGTTATTTTTGACAGCAACAATTCAGAATTATTTCAATATATAGATGACCATTTGTTTAGCAATTATTTAAAATAAAAATATGGAAGAACAGGATTTTTTTGAAGACGATTTTGATAATGATTATCAGGATAATGATGACAACGATTATTCAAGCGGAGGTTGTGGCGAGGGTTTTTCATGCAATGAATGTGGTAACTATGGTTGTAATGCCCATCCTTGTAACTGACCGAGCGGCTACGTCAATTCGTAATTCGGATGAGCAATCATAGCATGGTTCGCGCAGGATGGTCTTGTGTATTTGATGCCGGAAGGCATCTGATGTTGATAACCTCGGGCAAGCGATGCACAGCCCGGGGGTACGGCGGACCACTCTCTTCCGCAACCCCACAGCGGCCCACAGCGGGTTGAACTGCTCCGCAGTTCGGATGGGGGAGGGTGTCGGCCTCTACCCCGAGCTGCGCCTGCGGGGTTATCCAAATTAGACGCCTGCCGGCGTCGAGCTACGTAGCCTGTTGTATACGTAAGCTTACGTAAAACGACTTGACAGGCTGTGAAACTGCCGACAGGGTTGAAACCGCTTTTTGACCCTGACAGGTCATTGTTTTATACCAATTTTTTTACTAATGCTTCGCGATCGCCCGGAAGTAAGTCCATTACCGGCACTTCGGGCATGGTATATGCTCCCGGTTGCTGGCGCATGGTAGCGCGTCCGCACGCCGTCATGATTTGTGCCGTAAGCGCCGGGTTATTGATCTTCATGCGGAACTCGAACAACTGGTTCTGGGTAACGCCCGAAACGCCCTTGCGTTCCATGAGCACGCCATGTCCCATGTCGAGCAGAGCATTCACGCTATCCACCTGCATCACTACGGTGTGGTCCTTGGCGAAATAGGCATCGGTTTTGACGGCTTGTTCCACATCGGCAAAGTCAGCGCCGGGTTCCAGTTCCACGTATACCATCCGGCGATGTACGCCTGTACCGGTAGGAATGGTCATCGAAAGAGCGTTCTTGACGCCCGTTTTCGACTTCACGGCTACCGTATGTCCCATGCTCATGCCCGGCCCGAAGTTGGTATAGGTAATTCCCTTGGGAGCCATGGCTTCCATCAAGGTGCGCACTACCGAGTCGCTGCCCGGGTCCCAGCCTGCCGACACGATGGATACCGTGTTGTGCTTCTTACCGGCCTTATCCAGTTGCTGACGGAGATTCCACAGGGCATCGCCGTGTATGTCGAAGCTGTCGACCGTATTGATCCCCAGCGCGAGGTACTGTTCCGCCGTTTCGGGGATGCTGCGGGTGGGGCCGCACAACAGGGCTACATCTACTTTTCCCAGTTCCTTCACATCGCTTACGGTGGGTATGCCCGCTAACTCGGCGGTAACCCTGTTTACCGAACTTTTGCGGCGTACAACTCCTGCAAGTTCCATGTCGGGCGATTCGCGGATCGCTTCAACCGCATATTGCCCTATATTGCCGTATCCTGCGACGGCTACTCTGATCTTTGACGTCATCATGTTTAATTATGAATTATGAATTTTGAATTATACTGCGCGGGCACACCTTCAAAAAAATAAAGGCCGGAAGAATCTTCCAGCCTTCAATGAGGCATTCTTAATTTTTAATTTTTAATTCTTAATTATACGTAACCCTGTGCCATCATAGCGTTGGCCACTTTCACGAAGCCGCCGATATTTGCGCCTTTCACATAGTCGATATATCCCGACGCATCGGTGCCGTATTTCACGCAAGTGGCGTGGATATTCTTCATGATCGAGTGCAGCCTTTCGTCTACTTCTTCGCGACTCCAGGGCAGGCGCATGGAGTTTTGCGTCATTTCGAGGCCTGAAGTAGCTACGCCGCCTGCATTTGAAGCCTTGCCGGGCGCATAGAGTATTTTGGCGTTCTGGAATAATTCAACGGCTTCGGGTGTCGAAGGCATGTTGGCGCCTTCCGAAACGCATATGCAGCCATTGGCCAGCAACGTCTTGGCATCGTTGGCGTCGACTTCGTTCTGGGTGGCGTTGGGCATGGCAATATCGCACTTGACGCTCCACGGGCGTTGGCCGTCCATATACAGGCAACCGTATTTATCGGCATATTCCTTGATGCGTCCGCGTTTTTCGTTCTTCAATTCCATCACATAGTCGAGTTTCGCGCGGTCTATACCCGCCGGATCGTGGATGGAACCGTTGGAGTCGGACAGGGTAACCACCTTGGCGCCCAACTGGATACATTTTTCTACAGCATATTGGGCTACGTTGCCTGAACCCGATATGGCAACCGTTTTACCTTTGATGGATTCGCCGCGGGTTTTGAGCATTTCTTCGGCAAAGTATACTGCGCCGTAGCCCGTTGCTTCGGGACGGATGAGGCTGCCGCCCCATTCGAGGCCTTTACCGGTAAGTACGCCCGTAAATTCGTTTTTGATGCGCTTGTACTGTCCGTACAGGTAGCCGATTTCGCGGCCGCCAACACCTATATCGCCTGCCGGTACGTCGCGGTCGGCATTGATGTGGCGCGACAGTTCGGTCATGAAGCTCTGGCAGAAACGCATCACTTCGTTATCCGATTTGCCTTTGGGGTCGAAATCCGATCCGCCTTTACCGCCGCCCATCGGGAGCGTGGTGAGGCTGTTTTTCAATACCTGCTCGAAGGCAAGGAACTTCAAAATGCTCAGGTTTACTGTGGGGTGGAAACGTATCCCGCCTTTGTAAGGACCAATGGCGCTGTTCATCTGGATACGGTAGCCGCGGTTGATTTCCAGTTCGCCTTTATCGTTGATCCAGGGTACGCGGAAGATAATCACACGTTCCGGTTCGGTCATCCGTTCCAGTATCCTGGCGTGTTTGTATTTGGGATTTTCTTCGACAAGGGGAATCAATGATTCCACAACTTCCTGAACTGCTTGGTGAAACTCCGGTTCACCGGGATTTTTGGCCTTTACAC
>JAISDP010000095.1 GCA_031264715.1 Bacteroidales bacterium | reverse complement strand
ATCTATGTTTTCGAGTTCAAAATGGACAGCAAGGCCACTGCCGAGGACGCCCTTGCACAGATTAACAGCAAAGACTATGCGATCCCGTATTCCGCCGACCACAGGAAGACGGTTAAAATCGGGGTGGAATTTTCGCAAACGGAAAAAGGCGTCAAACGGTGGCTGATAGAATAGCGGTTTCAACCCTGTTGGTAGAGACGCGATGCATCGCGTCTTTACAACGTAGCCTTTCAGGCCTTTCAGCCCTTGGTGCAGGTGCGTTTACTGCGACAGATGATCAACAGAAGGAATGAACCGACAAAAATTATTTTTGCAGAAATCAAATCCGTCATTATCTTTGCGCCCATAAAACAAGCGGAAATAGCTCAGTTGGTAGAGCACTAGCTTCCCAAGCTGGGGGTCGCGAGTTCGAGTCTCGTTTTCCGCTCCGATGAATTCATCATCCTAAAAAAGCCTTCCCAAAGATGGGAGGGCTTTTTTAGGATGTCCGTGCATGAAGCGTCTATTACGAGGGCGAAAACGAAAACAGGAAGAAAATGCTTCATCTTCTCCGATATTCTATATTCTATATATTCTTATTTCAGGTTCGACCGCGAATAATTGATATTCATGGCATCGTAATGTTTCAGGATGCCGGTAAGGCGGATCATATAATTATCGTAGTTCTTTTCGTTTCCGGGTGTCCACACGGCTTCGGATAATGCTGCCAGCCGCGGGAACAACATATATTCCACATGTGTTTCGGTGGCGATATATTCGCGCCACAGGTTGCACTGTCCACCCAGGATATGTCGGGCTTCCTTGTCGGTGAGCGTTTCGGGCGTAGGATCGAAACTGTACACTTTTTCCATCGGCACGTAGCCGCCAATGGATAACGGTTCCCGATCACGGTCTTCCGACTGGTAATAGTCCAGGTAGCAGAACGAAGTGGGCGTCATGATCACATCATGCCCCTGTTTTGCAGCGGCAATACCTCCTTCCTGGCCACGCCACGACATCACGGTGGCATTGGGCGCCAATCCGCCTTCCAGTATCTCGTCCCAACCGATGATCCGTTTACCTTTCGAGTTGATGAACTTTTCCATCCGCGTCACAAAATAACTCTGCAATTCGTGGTCGTCTTTCAGTCCCAGTTCCTTGATCATCGTTTGGCAGTGGTGGCAATTCTGCCAACGCAGCTTAGGACATTCGTCGCCGCCAATGTGGATATATTCGCCGGGGAAGAGCTCCACCACTTCGGAAATCACGTTTTCGAGAAATTCAAAAGTGTTATCCCTGGGGCAATATACATCGTTGAATATCCCCCAGAGGCCTTCCACTTCGAACGGGCCGCCCGTACACGACAATTCGGGATAGGCAGCCAGCGCAGCAACAGCATGTCCCGGCATTTCGATTTCGGGGATCACGGTTACGAATTTCTTTTTGGCATATGCCACTACCTCCTTTATCTGCTCCTGGGTATAAAACCCGCCATAACGTTCCTGCTTGTATTTGCGTCCGGTGGTTACATACGGGCCGATAAGCGTACGGTCACGCCATGCGCTGACCTCGGCTAACTTCGGGTATTTCTTGATTTCGATACGCCATCCCTGGTCATCGGTCAGGTGCCAGTGGAAACGGTTGATCTTGTGGAAAGCCAACTTGTCGATATAATGTTTCACCGAAGCTGCATCCGAGAAATGGCGGCACACATCAAGCATCAGTCCGCGGTAGGGGTAGCGCGGTTCATCCTCGATAGTGGCGCAGGGAACAGCCCATGTCACATCTTTTGCCCGTACATTCCGTTCGATTTCGGGCGGCAGCAACTGGCGGATGGTTTGCATGGCATAAAAGAATCCTGCCGGTGCGCCGGCTTCAATTTCAATCCGGTCCTTTTCGATGCTCATCTTATAGGCTTCCTTGTTGGAAATGGACGTGTTCAGTTTGCAATACACCATATTTTTGCCCGGTTTGATATCGCCATTCGTGTTTACTGCGATTGTGTTGCTAAATCCGGTCGACAGGAGAAGGCGCTCCAACAGCGCAAAGGCTGCATGGTGCATATCGATGTCGTCGGTTGGCACGATGATGCGCGTATCGGCATCGAAAACAAACTGTCCCTGCTGGGGTTTCAGCTTTGCCGGTTTGGGGACGATATGATAGGTATTGGTATTGGTTTGCGCGGCAACGCAGGCCACGGTTGCACACATCATCACAAAAAGAAATATACGTTTCATTACTGGTTTGATTAATTCAGGATACAAATGTAAGAAAGTTTTTCCCGCCCTTGGTTTCCGATGAATAAAATCATTTGTTTATTTCCGAAATTGAATATGCAAGCCAACAATTTTACCGGCATTGGCGTTCTCTATTATGATAAGGGAAAATTTTCATCATGAACGGAATCACGTTTACCATAAGTCTCTTTTTTTCGATTACCATCATGGCCAGCCAATCGGGAACATTGAAACTGCCTGTGTATGACTTTGGATATGCGCCTGGTAACGAACCGGTTTTATCTGTTTTGTCCGAGCGGAATCTCGCCATGTACAACCTCAAAAGTTCCTTGCGTTTCAGGTTGCGGGATAACGAATCGGAGCCAACTTCGTTCAGCAGGCCGAGGTATTCGTCCCCTGACGCTTGCCGTCCGTGGAGAGCAGCTTTTGAAGTAGTGGGTATAAACGTCGGTTTGCATCTTTTCGACCGGTATGTCCTCGACGCCGAATACGCACAAAGCACTTGGGATACCATTAAATATAACCTCCGCCATGGTCCGGTGTGGGACAACGATAATATTTCCACCAACCTGTTCTGGCATCCATACACGGGCAGCTTGTATTTCAATGCGGCGCGCAGTAATGGTCTCAATTTCTGGACATCTATACCCTATGCTTTTGGCGGTAGCGTCCTGTGGGAAATTTTCGGCGAGAGTGAACCGCCTTCCATCAACGATCTGATAGCTACGCCTGTTGGCGGCATTGCCCTGGGCGAAATCACGCACCGCATCTCGTACCTGATCTTAGACGATAGCAAACGGGGCTGGGCTCGTTTCGGACGCGAATTAGCCGCAGGAATCGTATCGCCGATGGGGCTGCTCAACCGTCTTTTCTACGGTGATGCCTGGCGTCGCCGCGCGGTATGGACGGACGAGGACGGCAACCCTCCCCGCTACAGTCGCCAGCCGTTCCTCCTCGATGTGGATGTTGCCGCCCGTTATGTCGATGATGCAGACGGTACCCGGGGAAGAGCCGAAATGGGCATCGGCATGAGGATGATTTACGGACAGCCCTTTGCGGGAAACTTCCGCCGTCCGTACGATTATTTCACATTCGGCATCATGTTCGATATTTTTGGAAACCAGCCGCTTGTATCCAGCGCCAACGCCCTCGGCCTGCTCTGGGATCACGAATGGGGCGAGAAGTCGAACTATTGGTTGGCCGGGGTGTTCCAGCATTTCGATTATTACGATTCCAACCCGGTAATAGCTGGAAGTAAGAGGCCTTATGAGTTTGCCGAAACAGCATCGTTTGGTGGGGGCCTGCTTTACAAACGCCAGCCCGACGAGAATAAACCCGCCAAGTTCTTCGGCGGTCTTTATGCCAACACAGTGTTGCTCGGCGCCAGCGAGTCGGACTATTACCGGATCGACCGGCGTGATTATAA
>JAISDP010000309.1 GCA_031264715.1 Bacteroidales bacterium | reverse complement strand
ACGAGGCGAAATCCGTTCCCATGAAATGCGTCTCGGAATCGTGGTGGGAATGGAGCCTGGATATTCAGCCGGAGGAAGTGCAGTACTCTTTTTTGATTGTCGAGGCTGGCCGCGTGGTTCGCAGGGAGTGGGGAAAGCCGCGCAAAATCCTGCCGGTTGCCGGGCGGAACTGTTCAATCATTGACTTGTGGCAGGATGTGCCCAGGCAATCGTATCTGTACTCTACCCCGTTTACTGAGGTGTTTTATGCGCACCGGCACAACGGACAGGCATATGATACAGCCACCCTGCTATTGGATGTCGATTGTCCGTATGTAACGAAGGGGGAAAAACTTTGCATTACCGGTTCCTCGCCACAGCTGGGCGGATGGGATACCGCCAGAGCATTGCCGCTTTACCCGGTTGGCAAGGCACGCTGGCAACTGACGCTCGATGCGTCCGGATTAGATGCGCCAACGGAGTACAAGCTGATTCTTTGTGATGAAACGACAGGGGAATGTTTGCATTGGGAGGAAGGAGGCAACCGTATTCTACCGCCCTTGAGCGCTGACGATGATGTCAGGATTGAGCGCGCGGTTTATCGTCATTCGGACGTATTTTGGAAAGGAGCGGGAGTAAGTATCCCCGTATTTTCGTTACGTTCGGGCGAGAGTTTCGGAATCGGCGATTTTTCCGATTTAAAGAAACTTGTTGACTGGGCTGCTGCCGCCAACCTGAAAATCATTCAACTGCTGCCCGTCAATGACACAACTTCCACGCACACGTGGCACGATTCATACCCGTACAATGCCATTTCGGTATACGCCTTGCACCCGGTTTACCTGGGGTTGCACAGCTACCCGCTAAGGAACAGGCAGCAACAGGAGAATTTTCAAAAAGAAGCCTGCCGTTTGAATAGCCTGGATTTATCCGATTACGAGGGAGTCATGAAGTTAAAAACCGAATATTTAAACGTTTTGTATGCCGAATCCGGTGAAGATGTGCTTGCCGGGGATGAATTCAAATCATTTTTCAATCATAACAAAAATTGGCTTTTCCCTTATGCCTGTTATTCGTACCTGAGGGATACCCTGCATACGTCCGACCATACACAATGGGGCGGTTACCGAATATACGACGCAGGCAAACTGGAGGATCTCGTGAAAAACAACAGTGAAGCAGGCTATAGCTTTCAGCAAACCTGTTTCGTCCAGTTCCTGTTGCACCGGCAGCTTACCGAAGCCCGAGATTACGCGCACCTGCACGGGGTTGCCCTGAAGGGTGATATCCCGATCGGGGTCGACCGTAACAGTGTGGACGTGTGGATGGAACCCGAACTGTTCCACACCGACATGCAGACAGGCGCACCCCCTGACGATTTTTCCATTTATGGTCAGAACTGGGGTTTTCCGACCTATAATTGGGAAATGATGGCACGAACGGACTACCAATGGTGGGCGAACCGGTTCAGTAAAATGTCGGATTATTTTGACGCCTACCGTATCGACCACATTCTGGGATTTTTCAGGATATGGGAAATACCGTTGTCGTCGGTACAGGGATTGCTGGGGCATTTCGATCCTTCGTTCCCGTTGGCCGGGGATGAGATCAGGCAATGGGGCATTGACTTCGATGTTTCTTTAATGACGCTTCCATACATAGAAGAATCGGCCTTGCGGGATATTTTCGGAGAATATGCACGCGAAGTCGAAACGCTTTACCTGCATAAAACGGACGATGGCTTGTACCAGCTTGACTCTTCGTGCGATACACAGCTTAAAGTGAAGGGAATATTTGACGGGATGAATGATCCGGGGAGCAATAATATACGTGAAGGATTGTACCGGTTGTGTAATGAGGTGCTGTTTGTACCCGACCGGCAATATGAAAACAGGTATCATCCGCGCATTACAGCCCAGTCAACGCATATCTGCGCCAACCTTGATAATCGTTCCCGGGATGCCTTTAACAAATTGTACAACCATTTTTATTACGATCTCCATTCCCTTTTTTGGAAAGCGAAAGCGCTTGAAAAACTGCCCATATTGGTATATGCAACATCCATGCTTGCCTGTGGCGAAGATTTGGGAATGATCCCCCCGAGCGTGCCTGAAGTAATGGACGAATTGAAAATATTGAGTCTTGAAATAGAACGGATGCCCAAAAAACCGGGAACGTTTTCGGATTTATCCGCACTTCCTTTTCTGAGCGTATGCACCACATCTACTCACGATATGTCGCCTGTCCGTGGCTGGTGGGAGGAAAACCGGGAAAAAACCCGGGATTACTTCAACCATGTACTCAAGCGCACCGGCGAAGCCCCTGTCGAATGTACGCCCGAAATATGCCGGCAGATCATCAGCAATCATCTTCGGTCTCCTTCCATGCTGGTGATCATTCCCTTGCAGGACTGGTTATCGATAGACGGCAAATTGCGAAACCCGGACCCTAACGCCGAAAGGATCAACGTCCCGTCGAATCCGAATCATTACTGGAGGTATCGGATGCATCTGAAATTGGAGGATTTAATAAATGAGCATCAATTCAATCAGTCGGTCAGGCAGATGGTGGAGCAGGGAGAAAGACAGTGATCAAGAATTAATGCCGTTTACCTGTGACCCTGTTATCTCAGCCAGGCATTTCACCAGGCTATCTTTCCAATGTGGTATTTCTATGCCGTAGGCCGCTTTGATACGTGCTTTATTCAGCACGCTGTAGTGGGGACGGGGCGCCGGCGCCGGGTAATCTTTCGTTTCGATGGGTTTAACCGCGCATTTCAGGCCGGCTTGCTGCATGATCTCGTGAGCAAAGTCGTACCAGCTGCACACGCCTTCGTTCGAATAGTGGAAGATTCCCCGCTTCAGGGTGTTTTGTTCCGCCCGCCCGGCAACAGTCATGATCGCTTGTGCAAGATCGGCGGCATAAGTCGGCGTTCCCACCTGGTCGAAAACTACGTTCAGCGTTTCGCGCTCCTTCCCGAGACGGATCATCGTTTTTACAAAATTATTGCCAAACGGGGAATAAAGCCACGAAGTACGGATCACTACCGACTTGGGCGTACTTAAAGCGGCTTTTTCGCCGGCAAGCTTGCTTCGCCCGTATGCTGATGCGGGAGCAGTGCAATGGTCTTCTCCGTAAGGTATACAGGCACAGCCATCGTACACGTAATCCGTGGATACGTGGATGAGGGCTGCTGTTGCCCGGTCACAGGCTTTGGCCAGGTATCCAACCGCCGTAGCATTGATACGGGTAGCCGCGGGTTCATCGCCTTCGGCTTTGTCAACCGCTGTGTAGGCGGCGCAGTTGATTACGGCTTGAATTTTGTTCTCTTCAAAAAAGTCAATAACTGCACCCGGGTCGGTAATATCCAGCTCAGCCACATCCGTATAGAAGAACCGGCAAGCAGGATAATTCCCGGATATTTTGCGTAATTCGCTGCCCAATTGCCCGTTGGAACCTGTTACTAATATATTCATGCGTTCATAACGTTTTTGATGTTCATAACGTACAAGTGTCACAAATGTTATAAACTTTTAAGCGGTATAAACAAAATTGGTTTTTACCTGATCAAAAGTCGGCAGGATTTTGTCCTTTTCCGAAACGGTAGCTTTGGATGCATCCACTTTCCAGTCGATACCCAAAGCAGGATCGCAATAGAGAACCCCGCCTTCGGACTGCGGATTATAGAAATTGTCGCACTTGTAGAGAATGGTCGACTGTTCGCTCAATACCGAAAACCCGTGGGCAAATCCCTGCGGGATATAGAACTGCCACCTGTTCTCGGCCGACAGTTCCAGTCCGAACCATTGTCCGAACGTGGGCGACCCTTTCCGCAGGTCGAGCGCCACATCGTAAATTGAGCCTTCAAGGACGCGGATCAACTTGGTTTGCGAACAGGGATTCAGCTGGAAATGCAATCCTCGGATTACCCCGTATTTTGAAAAGGACTGGTTGTCCTGTCTGAATACGGTTTGCATACCGGCATCAACCATGACCTTCTCATTATAGCTTTCAAAAAAATACCCGCGGGCATCACCAAACACCTTCGGCTCGATGACCATCAACCCGGGAAACTCTGTTTTTATGACGTTCATATAATATGGATTTATGACAGGCGACAAAGGTAATCATTGATCGGTTAATTTTGAATTTTGAATGATCTGTTTATACGTTTTTGCAGGTGAGCCATTATACCCGCTAATCATAATAAAAAAGAGTGGCATCTTCACGACGGCACTCTTCCTAACACAGAAACTAACTACTTAAACTATATTTTATCATCACATTTGATCAAACAGTTCAAATATGAGTGAATAAATTTCAATTTGAAACTGCGAAGTTATAAATCATTTTCAATTACTGTACAATTTTTTCAAAAAAAATAAAACTCGCTATTGTTTCTCGGGCAAGTACTTCCAATAGCGACGGGGTAACAGGCGCAACATCAGGCGGGTGTTTTTCCGTTCGGGAATATTGATTGCTTTGTAGTAAGCTTTCCATAATGACCGATAGAGGTCTTCGTCTTCCGATTTCACATTGTGGAGAATATCGCCTGTAATTGTATTGAATTGTTTATCGGAGAGCGTGATCTCATGGATTTCCGGTTTTTTGTAAAATATGCCTTTATCGCGCCGCCGGTCGTAAATTACCCAGGGCTGGTTGCCGAAACGCCTTGCAAAATGAGGCGCCAGCAATGATACAATGTCGTGGTCGGGTTCAATAGCTGCAAAGAACAATCCGTCGGATGTTTCCTGAAAGCGGACAAATCCGTGAAACCGTTGAATCTCGTGCGAAACTTTGCGCGAAATCCGGTACAGTTCAAACGAATGGTCATCCAGCATATTTTTGTAATAGGCGCCGGTAGTGTCGGCAAACAGTTTTTCGAGATACCCGTATAGCGTCATTTCCACACCGGGTAACTCGGAAGCAAAAACAAGATAAAACATCCGCGTTACCTGCTTATTGGAGCGCGTTACAATGCCGTTCCACACACGTTCGCTTTTGATCGCATCCGTTATAATATGTATCGGGGTTTCGAAAAAGCCGGGCTGCCACAACTGTCTGCTCACAATCTGCACGGGCTCCCGTTTCAGGGAATAAATATCGAAAATAACCGTCAGGAAACCGTCGAATGTGCCGTCGTATACATATACGGCATTGCTTTTGGCAGGTTGGGGTTCACTGGTCATGATTCAATCTTTACGTCCTGCAAAGAGGCACAAAGACGCTCCGTGCTCTTAGCGCTCTTAGCGTCTTTGCGGGACATTTCAAAACAGGGTTAACTGTACGTACTGCTGTTGCTGCTCCTGCGGAAGCTGCAATTTACGGCGTATCAGCGAAGGCTGCAAGCTGGTTAGCTGCGCGGGGAGTTCCCTGGTGGTGATGAAGTATTTGGCGCGATTCAGCGCTACGCGCATACGCTTGAGGTGCGCCAGGGTAATATGCCCGAAACGGCGGTTGTATACGATCAGTTTTGCCGATTGCACGCCAATGCCCGGCACGCGCAGTATCATTTCGTAATCGGCCGTATTCAGGTCTACAGGGAAAAGATGCGGATGACGCAAGGCATAAGCCAGCTTGGGGTCGATGTCGGAATCCAGTTGCGGATGTTCGTCGTTAACGATTTCATCGCACTTGAATTCGTAAAACCGCATCAGCCAATCGGCTTGGTACAGTCTGTGCTCCCGCAGCAGCGGCGCTTTCCGGAGCGCCGGCAGACGCTGGTCGTAAGCATTTACAGGGATGAAACCCGAATAATATACCCTTTTCAGGTTCTGCACATTGTAAAAGCCCGATGCAAGGGTCAAAATCTGCCTGTCGTTATCGGGACTGGCGCCAACGATCAATTGGGTGCTTTGCCCGGCAGGTACGAACAGCGGCGCCTTTTTGATTTTCTTCCGCGCATCCCTGTATTCCTCGATGGATGCTTTCAGCTGGTTCATGGGTTGCAGCACGCCCGTGAAATTCTTTTCGGGAGCCAGCAGAGTCAGGTTGTTTTCCGATGGTATCTCGATGTTGACGCTCATACGGTCGGCATACAGGCCGGCTTCGTGTACCAGCTCGCGACTTGCGCCGGGAATAGCCTTCAAATGGATATATCCGCCGAAACGGTTCTCTGTGCGCAACGCCTTGGCAACGCGCAACAAAGCTTCCATGGTATAGTCGGGATTGCGGATCACGCCCGAACTGAGAAATAATCCTTCAATATAGTTACGCCGGTAAAAGCTCATGGTAAGGTCAACAAGTTCGGTTACCTTCATGGTAGCGCGCGGTATGTCATTGCTGCGGCGGTTGATGCAATAGGCGCAGTCGTATATGCAGACATTGGTGAGCAGCACTTTCAGTAACGACACGCACCGTCCGTCTTCCGTGAAAGTATGGCAGCAGCCCAGCGGCGCGGCATCGCCAAGTCCGCCGCTGGCTCTGGTGCGACCGCTTCCGCTCGACGAGCATGACACGTCGTATTTGGCTGAATCGGCCAATATGCGGAGTTTATGCATTATCCTTTCGTTCATGGAAATTTTAAGAAGCAAGGAATGAAAATCTCTACTGCTGTCGCGTCTACTGTTGCCGGGTGGAACTTTTTGTCCAGATCACCAGTTTCATTCCTGCCGACAGGCTTTTATCGGACAGGCTGTTCCACCGGCAAATATCATCCACGGTACATCCGTAGCGTATGGCTATCTTATGCAGAAAATCGCCTTTTTGCACGGAATACTGTACGGAAGTCATATCCTGCTGCTGTTCCGGCAAAACCGTCTTAACGTTTTTCCGGGTGGCAATGATTTGATTTTCCGCCTTCAGGAAGGCAATCGCCTTATCGCGCGG
>JAISDP010000271.1 GCA_031264715.1 Bacteroidales bacterium | reverse complement strand
AAACTCGAACTTTAAATAACATTTAATAGGATGGATCAGAAAACGGAAAAAATTGTCGGTTTACTGAAGACGAAATCGATTCTGAAGCAAAAGATATTTGACAATACCTACAGGACATTTCTCATGTTGAAGGAAGTCTTATCCGAAGTTGCTTCCGGGTTTAACCCCTCATTGACGGAAATCGATCCGCGAGTGACTGTAGAATATACCGATCGCGGCATGTTCGAAGTCCAATTGAAGGTTGCCGGCGACATGCTGGTATTCAGCATGTTCACCAATGCTTTTGAGTTCGACAGGAGCCATACTATCTGGAAAAATTCGTATGTGGCGGAAAACTCATACAACTCTATCTGTGGGATGATCAGTATCTACAACTTCCTGAATGACTCATTCCGGTACAATCGCACGGCCGACCTGGGGTATCTCATTGCACGCATATTTGTCAACTGTGAGTATTATTACTTTGTGGAAGGCAAACAACAAATGAACAATTGGGTGAACCATTTCGGCACGACTGCCATATCCAAGCAAATTTTGCGCGACATTGTAGAATCCGCCATTTTGTACACCCTGAATTTCGACCTGTTGGTACCGCCCTACGATTCGGTAAAAATCATCACGCTTGAGCAGATGAACTCGAAAATCGAATCGGCACGCTTCCAGACAGGTAAACGACTGGGATTCACGTTCAATTCCGACGACATTTCTGCACAATTGAAGTTATAGGCCACGAGTTACACGAACTTTTACGAAATATTCGTGTAATTTTGCGGTCAAAATTCGTATAATTCGCGGACATGAGACGGAAAACTTTGAATTGTAACGGCAAGCTGGTTTGCATCGACCGGCCGATGGTGATGGGTATTGTGAATGTCACGCCCGACTCGTTTTACGATGGCGGCAGTTATCACACCGAGGCAGATTTGCTCAAACGTTGCGAAGCCATTATTGCCGAAGGCGGCGATATCATCGACATCGGCGCAGTTTCAACCCGTCCCGGGGCGCAGGATGTGGATGCTGCCGAGGAACTGCGACGGCTGGATTGGGCGCTTCGTCTCCTGCGGAAATATTTTCCAAAGGAAATTATTTCCATTGACACATATCGTGCCGATGTGGCCAAAGCCGTGGTGGAAAACTACGGTGTGGACATCATCAACGATATTTCGGCCGGAATGTTCGATAACCGCATGTTCGAAACAGTTGCCGCGCTCAATGTCCCTTACGTCCTGATGCACATGCAGGGAACACCTTCCACCATGCAGAAAAATCCCGTTTACAATAACCTGATGGAGGACATCATCGGGTTTTTGTCAGGATGCGTGCAACGCTTGCGCAGCCTGGGTGTGAAGGACATCATTATCGATCCCGGCTTTGGTTTCGGCAAAACCATTGCGCACAACTACGAAATTCTCCGGCGACTGAGGGATCTGGAGATTTTTGAATTGCCCATATTAGTTGGCGTATCGCATAAGGGAATGATCTACAAGTTGCTCGAAACCGATGCAACACATGCGCTGAACGGAACAACAGTAGCGAATACCCTGGCCTTGACGGGCGGCGCCGACATACTGCGGGTGCACGAAGTAAAGGAAGCCGTGGAATGTGTAAAAATTGTGCAATTCTATCAAGCACAGGCCTGTCAGGTTACCTTCACTGATCGCTTACGCTATGTTTGAAAACCGGATAGCTCAACCTTGAATCTTGAACTTTGAATATGTCGCGTAGAGTTTTTGCCATTGGAGAAACCGTCTTTGATATTATTTTCAAAGATGGAAAACCGGTAGCTTCCACCCCGGGAGGCTCCATGTTGAACACCGCCGTATCGTTGGGACGTCTGGGACTGGACGTCCATTTCATCAGCGAATACGGGAAAGATACAGTAGGGAACCTGGTGAATGATTTTCTCCGAAGCAATGGCGTCGACACGGGTGATGCCTGCCGCTATGACGGGTTTCCGTCGTCGTTGGCGCTGGCTTTTCTCAACCGGGACAACAATGCCGAATACAGTTTCTACAAACATTACCCGGAAAAAAGGCTGGATGTGACGTTTCCCGAACTGACCGGCGATGATATTGTTATTTACGGCTCTTTTTACGGTATCGAACCTGACATATATGTCCGCCTGAAACCGTTTTTGGAACAGGCACATGCCAAAAACGCGCTGGTGATTTACGATCCCAATTTCCGCAAGGCGCATTTATCGGGTATGGACATATACCGTCCGATCATGATGGAAAATTTCGCTCATGCCGATATTGTGAAAGGTTCCAATGAAGATTTTGAAAACATCTTCGGCGCCCGGACAGCCGCAGAAAGCTGGCAACATCTGGGTGGCGACTGTAGCATGCTGATCTACACAGCCAACAGTAACTGCGTGGAGCTATGCATGACGGACGTTCACGATTCGTATCCCGTGCCGCCCATCACACCTGTAAGCACCATTGGCGCGGGCGATACGTTCAATGCCGGCCTGATATTCAGTTTGGTGACACAGGGCATCGGTAAGGCCGGCTTGAAACATCTGGACGCCGGGCAACGCGCCGACATTGTCAGGTCTGCCATCAAACTTGCCGGGCATGTCTGCATGAGTTACGATAATTATATTTCGCCGGAATTTGCGGAAAAATTGAGCGCGGAAAATTGAAAATCGAGAATTTGCACAAAGCGGACAAACCCGGGAAATCGACGCTCGCCGACGAAGAACTGTTATCACTTTATCGTACAACCGGCAGTGCGGAGTATTTCGGGGAATTGTACCATCGCTACATCCCGCTGGTATACGGCGTATGCCTGAAATACCTGCGACATGCCGAAAAAGCGCAGGATGCCGTGATGCAGTTGTACGAAGACCTTGCTGACAAACTTGGCCGGTACGACATCAAGGTTTTCAGGACATGGTTGTACAGTGTTGCCAAAAACCATTGTTTGCAGGTGTTGCGAAAAGAAAAGCACGAAATTTGCGTCGATTTTGACGTACAAATTATGGAATCGGACATGTTTTTCCATCTATTTGATGAAAGGCGCGATGAGAAACAGTTCGAGGCGCTCCGCAAATGCATGGAGCAGCTTCCCGAACCGCAGCGTATCAGCATTTCAAAATTTTTCATGGACGAAATGTCGTACGCCGACATTGTGGATGACACCGGTTACCGGTTGAAAAGCGTCAAAAGCTACATCCAGAACGGCAAACGCAACCTGAAAATATGTATCGAAAGACAAATCAGCCAATGAACCTGTTGCATTACATACAAGGCCGACGCAAAGGAAAGGAAGCGCACCGCATCGAACGTGAAGCGATGCAGGATGCGTTTTTGCGGGAAGCTCTGGAAGGATTCGAATCGGTGGAAAGCGACCATGCTGCGGCCATCCGCCGAATACAGCAACAAATTACAGACCGTTCGCATCCCAAAGGCCGTAGTATCATGCTCCGGTTGAGCGTAGCAGCAAGCGTGGCGCTGGTAATTGGTTTCGGGTGGTATTTCCTGTTGCACGAAACGCCGCAGAGATCGGTTTTATCGGAAGCAACGCCCACAGAAACGCCGGTTAGCAGCATGAGAAAAGATAAAAACCTCGCCGCGACAGGGCAGCAGGAATCAAAGGAATTAAAGGAATCAACGAAGCAGGAGCGATCGCAGCAACGTGAAGGATCGTCGCCTCCATCCCCCACGACAGCAGCCGATTTGGAAATGACAATAGAGGACATATCGGAAGTTGAACTCATGGAGGATGTCGGAACGGAAGTCCCTGTCGAGCCGATTACGACGAAACCGGAAGTGTCATTCAACGAACTGCAAAAACCGGCTCCCACTGTGATGGAAGCACTGCAAGGCAATGAGGCAGACGTCCGGGCCAGGGGGACAGATTCTCCGAAGGCCGCACGCCAAGTACGCGGCAGAGTGGTTGATGAATCGGGCGATCCGATGCCGGGTGTGAACATTGCCGTGAAAAATCGTGCGGCAGGCGTTGTAACGGATGCTGAAGGCGAGTTTGCCCTGAACATCGACGACCACGCTACCCTGCAGGCAAGCTTCATCGGCTACGAAACGCAGGAGATAAAAGCCGACACCTCGCAATTGCTCATAGCGATGCACGAAGACGCCCGGCAGTTGGACGAAGTGGTGGTGGTAGCTTTTGGCGTCCAGCGCAAGTCAAGTGTGATCGGCTCAGCGGTTGCCGTTGAGGAATCGGAACCACGCACCATCGGTCCCGAACCGACCATCGGACGGCGCGCATACAGGAAGTACCTCCGGGAAAGCCTTATAGCGCCCACTGACGGCGAATGTGCCGGCGTGAAAGGCAAAGTACGGATACGTTTCCATATTGACTCCAGGGGACGACCGTATAACCTGCAGGTAACGCGTAAATTGTGCGATACTGCCGATCGCGAAGCGATGCGGTTGATTACCGAAGGCTGCGATTGGACGCAAGGCAATACAGAAGTAACGGTTACAGTGGAATTTAAAAATCCTTAGCGGCTGCGATGATTTCTGTAAGACA
>JAISDP010000226.1 GCA_031264715.1 Bacteroidales bacterium | reverse complement strand
ATTACCGTTTGGCATACTGGCAAAGCGAAGGAAAGGCGGAAGTGGATTTTGTGCTGCAGCTTGACGGAAAGGTAGTGCCGGTTGAAGTTAAAAAAGGCAGGCGCAACCGTTCAAAAAGTCTGGGCGTTTTCATGGAAAAATATAAACCGGAATATGCAATCCGTATTTCAAAGAAGAATTTTGGCTTTGAAAACCGTATCAAATCCGTGCCGCTGTATGCTGTATTTTGTATTTGAGAGTCTCCATCCCGCATTTCAACCCTCCGAATCATCATTCGGGTAAATATTCGGCGTTTGTGCAAGTTTTTTCGCTGTAATTTGATGGACAGGGTGATGATGCGGCCGGGAAATAAAAGTCAAAAATTTATGAACGATTCCATATTGAATTTCGACAGCAGGGAATTGCAACAGGCAACATCCCCGAAGAAATGCGGCGCATCAACCGGTACGTGGAAAATCTGAAACAGAATCTGGAATTTTGACGATGGGGAAGAACAAGGGTAAATTTTACCTCTGTATATACGGCCTGAACGATAAACAGACTATTATCGAACTATATCAAAAATCAGAAAGAACACCATAAAACAGTCAGTTTTGAGGATGAATATCGTCAATTTTTGATAGATAACGGAATACCGATTGATGAGCGTTATTTTCCAAGAGAACTCCACGGGGGAAAGTCCCAAAGAGACCTCGGGCATACCTTTCCCTCGTGGGGATTAAGGTGGCTTAAAACAGCAAAATAAGCAATTGTGCAAAAAGCACCCGGAGAAACATCGTGAATGGATACACTGTGGCATATCCCACTGCCGGAGCGTCATTGCCGGCGGCGGTATTGGCATACGACAGGGCGGGCGGGTCGGTAGCGCTTCCGGCCAGTAACCCCATCAAAGTGTAATAATTTAATTTGTACATGCTTCGCCCGAGAACCCCTGTGATCACTAACGGCAATACCGTAATGATAAATCCAAGCCCGATCCATTTGACACCGCCATCCTCGACAATCGTTTTCACGAAATTTTCGCCGGCGCCTAATCCCACACATGCAAGGAACAGGCAGATACCTATTTCGCGAAGCATCAGGTTGGCGCTCATGGTAGTGTAAGTGACTAATTTATATTTCGGGCCGAATACGCTGATCAGGATAGCGACAATCAACGGCCCGCCGGCCATGCCGAGTTTAACGGGTTGCGGTATGCCCGGGAAAGCAAATGGGATGCTTCCCAGCAGCACGCCCAAAACAATCCCGATAAAGATGGGGATCAGGTTGGGTTCGTTGAGGCGTTGCATTTTGTTACCCAGCACTTTTTCAACGGCTGCAATGGCCTGTTCGCTGCCTACCACCGTCACGCGGTCGCCTAACTGGAGTTGCAGGCCCGGTTGGGCAATCAGGTCGAGGCCCGACCGGTTAATGCGGGTGATGTTAATACCGAAGGCCGCCCGCAGCTTCAACCGGCCAAGCGTCCGTCCGTTAATTTCGGAGCGGGTAATCAGGATGCGCCGCGACACCAGGGCGCTGTCCAGTTTTTTCCAGTCGGCGGGGCTCATGTCGATCGGCGTCCCGATGAAAGCAGTGATGGCTTTGGTTGCAGCAGGCGACGTAACGACCAGCACCTTGTCGCCCCCGTTAAGAACCGTCTGCGACGAGGCAATCTCAATATGGCCGTCTTCGTGGCAAACACGCGAGATAACAAATTTGCGGCTAATCAACTCGGATATCGTTTTGATGTCGCTGCCGAAAATAGCAGGATTCTTCACAGCCAGCGAAAGGGTTTCGGCGGAATCCTGCTGTGCGTCGCTTTCGGCTTGCAACCGTCCGGTTTCGATATCGAGACGGATCCGGAAAATATACCGTATACTGATGATGGACAGGATAATCCCGACAACGCCTAACGGATAGGCCACGGCATAACCAAGCGCGATGGTCGGATCGACCATGCCGCCGGATACATCGGCGCTGGCTTCCTGTGCAGCGCCCAGCCCCGGGGTGTTGGTGACCGCTCCCGACATAATTCCCACCATGGTGGGAATGGGAATACCGGTGACAAAATGGAGGATGACGGTGACGAGCACACCCAGTACAACCGCACACATGGCCAGCATGTTGAGCCGGATACCGCCCTTTTTGAACGATGCAAAAAAACCGGGTCCCACCTGCAAGCCCACGGCAAACACAAAAAGAATCAACCCAAATTCCCTGACAAAGTGCAAAAGATGGTGTTCCACACGGAATCCGAAATGGCTGACGGTAATACCTGCAAAAAGTACCATGGTGATGCCCGGCGATACGCCGCATATCTTGATTTTACCCAGCATGATACCAACGGCGACCACAAAAGCCAGCAAAAGAACCGTGTGCGCTACACCCTCTTCGAATAATAATTTACATAACCAATCCATGGGGACAAAGGTATGAAATAAATAAAACAAACCAGGCTTCATTGGATGATCCAAACAAAGCCCGGTCAGAACGTCACTATGAAATCAATCCTTTTTATTTTGTAAGGGATCCTTGCGTCCGAAAATAAATGCGAGCGTTATCGAAAGGTTGCGGTTCCGCATGTCGACATTATACGATGCGCTTTTTGCTTCCTTCTTATCAAAGGACGCGTCGTACAAACCTAAATCGTAAGCCACCATAAATTGGAACCTGTAAAATTCGATGCCTGCCCCGGCGCCGATCCCGTAATCGAAAGCTTTATGAATATCGTTGGATGTGCCGCCGCCAAAAGTTATTTTCTTTTGCTTGTCTTCCAAATCCACTGATTTACCTTTCCGGGTGTATTTCTGACGCCCGAAGAGTCCCAACCCGACATAAGGTCCTGCCTGGAACAGCAGGTTGATTTCTTCGGCAATATTCAGCCTGTATTGCGCATACACGGGAATCTGCAGGGAATACAGTGCGAATTTCCTGACAGATTTGCCATTACCGGTATACTTATCAATAAACCCCTGACTCGTAAATCTTACACCCGGCTGGACAGCCCAAGCATCGTTGATGGGGCAATCGACAACCATCCCTGTCTGGAAACCCGATTTCATGCGGAAATTGTTGGGATCACCCGCGGCAGTGGACTTGATTTCCGAGGTTCCGGTATAGCTTGCCGCCACGCCGCTCAAATTATAACCCAGCTTGATACCCGGCCTCACCTGTGCATGGATGGAACCGGCAATTACGATCAGAACAGACAGGAGGATAACATTCCTTTTCAACATAAATAAACTCTTTTAAAAATGTGTATTTTGAAATTACATCAATAACGCTGCAAAATTGGTTATATTATTTTAGATGCGCAAAAAATCATCGGAACAAATAAAAAATCGCTCCGAAAAGAATGATATGATCGACAGATTTGACAGTAAAGTCGCCATTGCGGTAATTCATTCCCGAAAACATGTAGCTCACCCTGAACGTCGGCCATTGACGGCGCCGTTCCAGCGAGGGGGTAATATCCAAACTGGTGACGGCCACGCATTTTTTGAGGCTGCCGAATGAAACCGTCCGCATGGCGTCGAAAAAATCGGCATCCTTTTCGGCGAAGCCGGGCGGCAACACGCTGGAATAGCCCGATGAAGAAATCAGCGAACCGGCCGGCGCTTCGATTTGTTGCCCCAGCTCGAACTTTGTTTTGTGGATGTTGAAGCGGTACTGAACCAATATGCTGGGGCTTACCGACAGATTGAAAAAATATGCCAGCGGGTTGTTCGTATTGTCTTCCTTCAAATAGATATTCACGCCGACATCGGCGGCGCCGCCTAACATCAGCCGCAACGGACGGCTACGGTCGGTCACGTACCAGTGCCGCGACCAACTGCTGTTGAAACCGAGCGTAGTGATATACGAATCGTTGGCATTGTTGTAAAGCAAGCCAAGTTCGAAATGTAATTGGAATTGGGTCAAACTGTTTGGCTTTTTGCGAAAGCGCGTGGAATGGGAACCAAGCGAATAGCCGGAATGATTCAGCGGTGAAAGCAGGGAATAGTTGATAGACGGAAAACCAACCCCGATAGAACGTACCGATTGGGAGCGATAGATCAAACTGTCGGGGTGCGCTGCTGCACGGCCAACCATCACCATACAAAACGCAATGATGTACAGATATTTAATGATAATGTACAAGGAATTTATTTGGGTGACGCATTGTCGAAGTCAGGATAAAAAATCGCTCCGAAAAGAATGATATGAGATTTGGCAGTAAAGTCGCCATTGTGGTAATTCATTCCCGAAAACATGTAGCTCACCCTGAACGTCGGCCATTGACGGCGCCGTTCCAGCGAGGGGGTAATATCCAAACTGGTGACGGCCACGCATTTTTTGAGGTTGCCGAATGAAACCATCCGCATGGCGTTGAAAAAATCGGCAAAACCCATGCCCGATGAAGAAATCAGCGAACCGGTCGGTGTTTCGATTTGTTGCCCCAACTCGAGCTTTGTTTTGTGGATGTTGAAGCGGTACTGAACCAATATGCTGGGGCTTACCGACAGATTGAAAAAATATGCCAGCAGGTTGTTCGTATTGTCTTCCTTCAAATAGATATTCGCGCCGACATCGGCGGCGCCGCCTAACATCAGCCGCAACGGATAGCTACGGTCGGTCGCGTGCCAGTGCCGCGACCAGCTGCTGTTGAAACCAAGCGTAGTAATATACAAATCGTTGGCGTTGTCGTAAAGCAAGCCAAGTTCGAAATGTAATTGGAATTGGGTCAAACTGTTTGGCATTTTGCAGAAGCGCGTGGAATGGAAACCAAGCGAATAGCCGGAATGATTCAGCGGCGAAAGCGTGGAATAGCTGATAGACGGAAAACCAACCCGTACCGATTGGGAGCGATAGATCAAACTGTCGGGGTGCGCTGCTGCACGGCCAACCATCACCATGCAAAACACAATGATGCACAGATATTTAATGATAATGTACAAGGAATATAAACCTCTAATTTTTAAAATACCAAATATAGCACTAATTTTGCATCGTTTTTATTTTTATTCTCAACAGGAGATGACGATGCCGTTATATTCCTGATACATAATGTGCTTTATCGAATCAAAAATTGATACATGATACAAAGAATCCAGTCCGTTTTCCTA
>JAISDP010000223.1 GCA_031264715.1 Bacteroidales bacterium | reverse complement strand
GCTTCACGCTGATCCTCGTTCCCCCCAGTTGTCCGGCCTTTAAGCCATCGGGACTGCAAATACGCACTTCGGATACGCCACGGTGCAGCGCAGCAAAAGCATTGTCGAGCTTGGGGATCATGCCGGCAGTGATGACGCCTTCGTCTTTATACTGCCGGAACAATGCTTCGTCCAGGAAATCAATCACCGAATGATCGTCATCGGGATCGCGTAATACGCCTTTTTTTTCAAAACAGAATACCAATTGAACCCGGAATATTTTCGCCAAAGCGATGGCAACGCTCGAAGCGATGGTATCGGCATTGGTATTGAGCAGTGAACCTGCGCCATCATGCGTAAGGGGCGCCATCACCGGGACAAGTCCGGCCTTTACAAGGCTCCCCAGCATATCGGTCGAAACACAGCCGGGATTGACATCGCCTACAAAGCCATAATCGACATCTTTAACGGGGCGTTTCCCGGCAGGGATCACATTACCGTCGGCGCCGGTAAGCCCGATGGCATTGCAGGCATGGCTCTGGAGCGCGGCCACTATGTTTTTGTTGATCAATCCGGCATACACCATGGCAACAATATCCAACGTTTCGCGATCGGTAATACGACGGCCTTCCACCATTTTTGGCACAACGCCCAACTTTCCCATCAGCTTGTCGGCGATTTTACCGCCTCCATGCACCAAAATCCTGGGACCCTGCCATGCGGCAAAATCACGCAAAACAGCCTCAAGCGCCGGCGGGTTGTCAATGACATTACCGCCTGTTTTCAAAACAATTAACGACTCCATAACCACAGATTAGACCGCGAATTACAAAATACTGTGCACGACCAGTCCGCTTCTCAATTTCGGCTCAAACCATGTTGTTTTGGGCGGCATGATGTTGCCCGTATCGGCAATATCAATCAACTGTTTCATGCTGACGGGGTAGAGCGCAAAAGCAACGGCCATCTCGCCCGAATCCACACGCCGTTTCAGTTCGCCCAGGCCGCGGATGCCGCCTACGAAGTCAATGCGTTTAGAATTGCGCAGGTCGGCGATATCAAGGATGGGAGCCAGTACGAGATCCGAAAGTACCGTCACATCCAGGCAGCCGATGGGATCGTCGTCGTTGTATGTACCGGGACGCGCCGTAAGCGCATACCATTTCCCGCCAAGGTACATGCTGAATTCATGCAGCGCTGCCGGGCGATATTCCCCGGTTCCCCTGTACTGCACCACAAAGCCTTTTTCGAGTTCCTTCAAGAAATCCGCCTCCGAACGTCCGTTGAGGTCTTTCACCACACGGTTGTAGTCGAATATTTTCAACTGGTTGTCGGGAAAATGCACGGCAAGGAAAAAATTGTACTCCTCGTTGCCGGTGTGGTTGGAGTTGGCTTTGCGGCGCTCGTCGCCCACCAGCGCAGCGGCTGCGGTGCGATGATGCCCGTCGGCCACGTACGTATTGGGAATGGCGGCAAAAAGTTCGATCATACGGCTGATGGTAGCCGGATCGTTGATCACCCAAAACCGGTGCCCAATGCCGTCGTCGGCTGTGAAATCATATTCGGCAGGCGTGGCGGCTATTTTTGCCACCATATCATCGATTTCAGCTACAGCAGGGTAAGCAAAAAATACCGGTTCGTAGTTGACATTGCTCACACGGATGTGGTTCTTGCGGTCTTCTTCTTTATCGGGCCGCGTCAACTCGTGCTTGCGGATCACATTGTTCATGTAATCGTCCACTGACGCACATCCAACGATGCCATACTGCGTGCGGCCATCCATTGTTTGTGCGTAAACGTACAACTGATCGGTATTATCCGTCAGGAATATCCCGTCAGTGATCATTTTCCGAAAATTTTCGCTGCCTTGGCGATATACTTCGGGGGCATGTTCGTCCGTCGAAGCGGGAAGATCGATTTCGGGTTTTATGACATGCAGGAACGACAATGGGTTGCCTTCCGCTTCCTTGAGCGCTTCGGCGCGATTGAGTACGTCATAGGGCCGCGATGCTATTTTTGCCGCTTTGTCCTTTACCGGACGGATACCTTGAAATGCTTTCAGTATAGCCATTTTGTCTTTATTTTATTATTTTTGACTGTTCGTCGATTTTTGGGCAAAATTAATATTCTTATCCTTCTTATCGAAAATTTGTGTGTGTTCTTTTTTCTTCATAGTGCAACTTTTTGCATCAAAAACCGTATAAATACTCAAAATAACCTTTCGTCAAGGTATGGGCAAATGTCATCAACCAATAGTTTCAGGATTAGCAATTGTTCTGCTGATGTTGTATCCCGTGGCGGCATACCCGTCGGCAAACAATATGCAGACGCCTGCCGGCAATGAGATAAAGGCTGATAGCGTTGTGCAACAAGCCAGCCACAATAATGACTCCATACGACTGTTTTTCAACAAAGGAAATTACATGCAGGCCCGCAGGCTGGCCGAACAGAATATACAGGCAGCCGGCGTTGCAGGCCTGTGGGATGTTGTGTTGCAAAATTACGAAACACTGATCGCCATCGATTCAATGACCCACAATTTCAGCGCTGCCTCTGAACATTTGAAAGCGAAGGAGAAGGCTGCACAAGAATGGTATGCCGTCCAAAAGGATGGAATCATCAACGACAGGGTGAAACGTCAGCCATTAGAAGCAATGTCCCAACAGATTGCCGATATGGAAGAGGAACTCAAAATGACGGAGACTGAAACCCGGTCGCGTATGAAATGGATCACGGCATTATCGGTTATTGTGCTGGTGTTAATGATGGCAGTCATGGTGGAAATATACCGTTACGAAAGGCATAAACGGACAAACGGCTCGCTGTTGAACGAGAACGACCAGACCCGGCAACAATCGGACGAATTGACCCGGCTGGTCAATGAGTATTACGACGAAAACCAGCAACTCGTCCGGGACAATGACCGCCTGGAAAAGAGTAATGCCGTAAAGGACAAGCTCCTGTCAATCATTTCGCACGATTTGCGCAGCCCTATATCGTCGCTGCAAGCATTACTGGGTCTGTTCAATACCAATAACATTGCGCGAGTTTACCTGGTCGACTTTTTCGGTAAGCTTCTTTCGCGGGTTGAAAATACGTCCACAATGCTCGAAAACCTGCTTCACTGGTCGCAATACCAATTGAAGGGCCTCGAACCGATTTTCGACAACGTAGACCTGCAGAAGATTATCGACGAATGTATCAACCTGTACCGCATGCAGGTCGAGCAGAAGCATATCGTCATCGACAACTCGTTGAAAACCAATGTCCACATATGCGCCGACGCGGAAATGCTGAAAGTCATCCTCCGTAACCTGATTTCGAACGCCTTGAAATTCACTTGTCCCGGTGGAATCATCACCATCAAGGCAATGACAAAAGAAAACCAGGCCGTTATCTCGGTGAAAGATACCGGTGTGGGGATTAGTCCCGAAAACCAGGCGAAAATGTTTGCCGTAGCCAACTTCACCACGCCCGGTACCGAAAAGGAAAAAGGAACAGGCTTGGGATTGATGCTCTGCAAGGATTTTGTAGAACACAACCACGGCAAAATATGGCTGGACAGCAAAGTGAACGTGGGTACTACTTTCTATTTCAGTATACCTCTTGCCGAGGGACAGTCAGTCGTACCTTCCGGGCAGCAGATGACGATGCCGTAAGCTTCCCGACATGATCAGAGGATTTTCAAGGCTTCTCGTAGCTGACGAATGCGAATTTTCGGCTATCGGGCGACCAGGAGTGTACATTCATTGTTCCCTGTCCGCCGAAAAGTTCGACAATGGTTACCGGCTTACCTCCTGCCGATGGCATCAATCGCAGGACTACCTCCCTGTTGGCCGGATGATCGCCCGGCGCAACGTCGTCTTTGCGGTACGACAGGAAAACCACTTGCTTGCCATCGGGTGAGACGTGTGGAAACCAGGAATTGTAGCCTTCGTCAAAAGTCATTTGCGTTTGTTCCGTCCCGTCGGCTTTCATGCGCCAAACCTGCATCAGGCCGGTGCGTGTGGAGTTAAACCAGATATATTGGCCGTCGGATGAATATTCGGGGCCATCATCCAGACCCTCGGCATCGGTCAGGCGGATTTCTTCACCACCTTCGGCAGGAATGACATATATATCGTAATTGTCGTTCCGCTGGGCGCAGTACGACAGCCATTTTTCGTCGGGCGACCATCCGTGCAGGTAGCTCGGCCCCACTGGTGTAACGAGTTGCGGCGTACCTCCGCCGGCCGGCAGCGTGTATATCCTCGAACGCCCGTCTTCTTTTGTTCCATGGCTGATGGCAACCCGCTTTCCCGAAGCAGACAGAACGTGATCGTTGTTACAGCGTGTGGCAAACCCTGTGTTGATCTGTTCGACCTGTTCGGGACGATGGATGTTTATTCTGAAAAGCTTTCCTTCACTGTTATATATGAGGTATTTCCCATCGGGCGTCCAGTTAGGCGCTTCAATTTTCGCGGGAAATGTACACAAAACTTTTCGCTCTTTAGTTTGCAGGTCGTATATCTCCAGCGAACAGAATTTTTTACCGGAACTTTGCGACCATCCTGTATGCAAAACAAAGCAAAGTACTAATGCGGGAATTTTCGATAAGTGCATCATAAATAAAGAGTATTACATTTGGTTTATCGCGTGTTCGCACACGAATCATCAAGACAATGCCCGTGTCCGCACACGACTTAGACAATAAGTGTGTATTATTCTACAATATATTAAATCAATCTAAAAACAAATATAGTCATTTTTAGAATTTTATGAATCAACGATTTTGGATATCGCTTCGTTGATGATCTCGGGTTCGAATCCCCTGCCTGCTGCAAAACGGTACAATTTTCCCTTGATTTCGAGGGCATTTCCCCGGACGGTCCTGTACTTCTTTTGCAGCTCTTCGGTTAATACCCGGTTGTACCCGGTTTCGTCAATTGCCGAAAGAACATCTGCAACTATGGCCTTGTCGATATTTTGCATACGCAACATACAGGCTATTTTCACCCGTCCCCATTTATTGAACCGCAGTTTGTCCTTCACAAAAGCCTCCGCGTAACGGCGATCGTCCACAAATTTCTGTTCAACAAGAAAATCGACTGTTTCGCGGGCTTCGGCAGGGGTGCAGCCCCAGGAAACAATCTTATCGAGCATATCCCTGCGGCAATACTCCCTGCGGCTGCACCATTGCATCGCCTTTTCCCGGGCTTCCTTAACGGTGATGTTTTGCACTGCGCTAATTTTCAACTTTCAATTATTAAGAAAGGTATCCCAGGTTTTTCAGGTGATTTTCGTCATTGCGCCAGTCTTTCCTCACCTTGATAAAGGTTTCGAGGAATATTTTTTTCCCGAAAAAACATTCCATTTCCTTACGGGCTTCGGTGGCTGTCTTTTTCAAAGCTATTCCTTTTTTCCCGATCAATATCGCCTTCTGAGTGTCGCGTTCCACAAATATCAGTGTTTGAATGTGGATGATACTTTCGTCTTCCTTGAACGATTCCACCACTACCTCGGTGCAATATGGGATTTCCTTTTCGTAATTCTCAAAAATCTTCCCGCGCAGTATTTCCGACACAAAAAAGCGTTCGGACTTGTCGGTCATTTCATCTTTCGGATAGTATGCCGGACCTTCGGGCAGGGCGTTCCTGATGGCGGCGCTCACCGTATCGACATTGAATTTCTCCCTGGCCGATACCGGGATAATGGTTGCTGTCGGTAACAAGACTTTCCATAAATCGCTCAACTGATCAAGCTTGGGAGGCGTAGTCAGGTCTATCTTATTGATGACCGCGAGCACAGGAATATCCATGCCCGATATTTTATTGATATATGCGACATTCTTGTCGGGCGTTTCCACTACATCGGTCACATACACAATCACATCAGCATCGGTGAAAGCAGTATGTACAAAATCCATCATGCCTTCCTGCATCCTGTATTTGGGTTTGATGATTCCCGGCGTGTCCGAAAAAACAACCTGGTAGTCTTCACCGCTAACGATGCCCATGATGCGATGACGCGTCGTTTGCGCTTTAGCAGTGACTACCGACAAACGCTTGCCGGTGAGCGCGTTCATCAATGTTGATTTTCCCACGTTGGGGTTTCCAATGATATTAACAAAACCGGAACGGTGCATGGTTCATTGAGAATTAATTTCGTCGAGATTGATTTGGTAATGCCGGAAGCGCGCCGAACGTCGGCAATACCGTTGACGATTGAAAAAACCTGCTGAATTTTCCGAACCCAGCAGGTTCTTTTTATTATTTTGCAGAGAACCTGTAAACCGTTTGGGTATGGTATGTTTCTCCCGGTTGCAGTATGGTCGACGGGAATGTCGGCTGGTTGGGCGAATCCGGGAAATGTTGTGTTTCGAGGCACAGTCCGGCACGGCGTACATACTTGGCGTTGTTTTTGCCGATCAGTGTGCCATCGAGGAAATTGCCTGCATAGAACTGTACGCCGGGTTCCGTGGTGAGCACTTCCATGAAACGGCCGCTTTCGGGTTCGTACACGGTGGCTGCCAATGCCAGCGAACCGTCGCTGTTGCGCAACACCCAGTTGTGGTCGTATCCGCCGCCCAGTTTCAACTGTTCAAAATCGGCATCAATGCGTTCACCGATTTTATGCGGGGCGGTGAAATCCATCGGGGTTTCGGCCGCGTCGGGAAGGTTGCCGGTAGGGATCAGTCCGCCGTCCACTTCGGTATACTTGTCGGCAAGGATTACCAATTCGTGGTTGGCAATAGTGGGCTGCTTGCCTGCCGAAAGGTTGAAATAACTGTGATTGGTGAGATTACACGGCGTAGCCTTGTCGGTAACGGCGCGATAGTCGATCTTCAATTCGTTAGCATCGGTCAACGTGTAAGTAACGGTCACTTGCAGGTTGCCCGGATAACCTTCTTCCATATCCTTGCTGGTATAGGTCAGTTCAAGGGCATTGTCGCCAACAGGCTTAGCCTCCCATACCACACGGTTGAACCCGATATTGCCGCCGTGCAGGTGATTTTTGCCATTATTGGTTGCCAGGGTATATTCCACACCGTCGAGGGTGAATTTTCCCTCAGCAATACGGTTACCATAACGGCCAATGAGTGCACCGAAGTTGGGGTTGCTTTTTTCGTACTCCGGGCTAATGTAACCGGCCAGCTTGTCGAAGCCAAGCACCACGTCGCCCATTTGACCGTTCTTGTCGGGTACATACAATTCGGTAATGGTACCGCCGTATGTAGCCACTTTCATCACTGCGCCGCTGTTGTTGGTGATCGTATAGAGTTCCACCGGTTGCCCCTTAAATTGCCCGAACTCTTCCTTTACGATACCGGCTTTCAGCTTTTCTTTGCTTTGTCCGCTACCGCCGCATGAAACCAAATTCACTGCGACCATCAATGCCAAAAGGCACTGGCTTGTCATACTTTTAAAAATCTGCTTTGTCATACTTTAATTATAATTATAATAGATAATACGCCAAAAGTACACAAGTATATTGATATTCACAGCATCCGGACAACATTTTTTATGAAATACGGTATGACCGATGTTCTGTAGCCGCCCATTAAGCCCTTATTCCAAGCGTTTTGCGCTAATTTTCAATTTTCAATTACTTAGCGTCTGCCGTTTGCCCATTTTTGTGTACTTTAGCAGCGTTTTTTGTTTCAGTAAAATGGAAACCTCAAGCTATAAGCCGGGATTACGTGTTTTTGGCTCCATGAAATCCAAAAAGCGGAATCCCCGATTCATCAAAATAAAATACAATGTCGCCATTACAGGTACTGGATAATGTCAGGTTAAATTTTAGTCCGGGTTCACTGGACATCATGAATGTGATACTTGCATTTGTGATGTTTGGAATTGCTTTGCGGATGAATGTATCCGATTTCAAGGATGTGATCCAAAGACCAAAAAGTTTTATCGTTGGCATCATTTCACAAGTCATCCTGCTGCCTTTTGCCACATTCCTGTTATGTATGGCGCTCCGTCCGGTACTTTCGCAATCGGTGGCCATGGGGATGATCCTGGTAGCGGCGTGCCCCGGAGGAAATATTTCCAATTTCATCACTACCCTGGCCAAAGGGAATATTTCGCTTTCAGTCAGCCTGTCGGCATTTTCCACATTAACCTGTGTGATTATAACGCCTTTCAATTTTTCGTTTTGGGGCAACCTTTATTCAAACGCCTCGAAACTGGTGATGCCCATCGAAATCGATTTTTGGGAAATGGTGCGGGTAGTGCTTATCCTGCTGGGGGTTCCTATTGTTGCAGGTATTCTTTTTGCCCGTTATTTTCCCAAGGTTACCCAAAAGCTGATCAAGCCGATGAGCTTCCTCTCCATCATTACATTCGTCGGTTTTGTGATTGTCGCACTGGCTGCCAATTTCAGTTATTTCCTGAAATACATCCACTTGATCGGTCTCATCGTTATTTTGCACAATGCAGCGGCTTTGCTTGCCGGAAACGGAATCGGCCGATTGACACGCTTGCCGAAGCCGGATTCGCGTTCCGTAACGATTGAAACCGGCATACAAAACTCGGGACTGGGACTGGTGCTGATATTCAACCCCAGGCTTTTCGACGGGCTGGGAGGCATGGCCTTTGTTGCCGCATGGTGGGGTATATGGCATATTATCTCGGGGATGGGACTGGCTTACTTCTGGCGATGGAAGGACAAAAGGAATGAGTTAAGAATTAAAAATTAAGAATGTCGAACACACAACAGGCAGTTTGGCGCGAGGTATTTTTTTACAAAAATTGGTTTTGAAACTGAAAAAAATATATCTTTGAATCAAAATAGCATTATTTGTATAAACAAGTAAATCAATGCCATACTTTAAACTCGAATCCCGAAACGTAAAACTTAGAAGAGCATGCAAAACAGGAGTTTAGTTTCGATCACCGATTACAACAAAGAAGATTACCTGGAAATACTTGACCGTGCCGCCGAATTTGAGAAAAATCCCAGGCGAAATCTGCTGTCGGACAAGTTAGTAGCCACACTTTTCTTTGAACCGTCCACCCGTACCCGCCTTAGTTTCGAAACCGCCGTACAGCGCCTCGGCGGTAGAGTCATTGGCTTTGCCGATGCCGGCTGTTCGAGCGTCACAAAAGGCGAAACACTGAAAGACACTATCAAGATGGTGAATAACTATGTCGATTTGATCATCATGCGTCATCCGCTGGAGGGCAGCGCCCGGTATGCCAGCGAGGTGGCCTCGGTACCCGTAATCAATGCCGGCGACGGGGCCAACCAGCATCCGTCGCAAACGCTGCTCGACCTTTATTCCATCCAGAAAACACAGGGAACAGTCGAAAATCTTAATATTTTCATGATCGGCGATTTGAAATACGGACGCACCGTACATTCGCTGCTCATGGCAATGTCATACTTCAATCCTACGTTCTATTTCATAGCGCCCGATGCATTGAAGATGCCCGTTGAATACAAGATTTACCTTCACTCGCACGGCATCCGCTTTTTTGAATATCCTGACTTTGCGGACATTATTCACGAAGCCGATATTATTTACATGACGCGCGTGCAGAAAGAACGCTTCTCCGATCTTATTGAGTACGAGAAAAATAAAAACGCCTACGTGCTGAATAATGCCCTGCTCGAAAGGAGCCGACCGACCGTGCGCGTGCTGCATCCGCTCCCCCGTGTAAACGAGATTGATATAGATGTGGACAACAACCCGAAAGCATATTATTTTACGCAGGCGCTCAATGGCGTTTTTGTCCGTCAGGCAATTATTGCCAAAGTGCTCGGACTGTAATTTCCCGCTGATTTACGCAGGACGCAGCGGAAATAAAATTCCGGATGTATTCCATCACTGTCAGCGGTGGTAAAATGTACGCGATTTTTAGTTAATGGAAGTTTAAATCGGGCGCTCTTCCCATTTTCCGTTTTTCAGCATCATCACTGTGCGGTATCCGGTTTCGCGCAGCATCGTTTCGGCCCGGCTAAAGCCAAAAACGAGCGTAGCGGGAGTATGCGCGTCCGAACTGACGGTTACCGGAATGCCCATCTTTTGCATTTCGGCAACAGCCCATCGTCCGGGAAAATAATCGGGAGTTTGCGCTTTCTGGATTCCACGCGTACTCACTTCCACGATGCAGCCGGATGCTGCGATTTCTTCGAGCGTTGCCATCACCTGTTCGCGGAAAAACGGGTGCGTATCGGGCACCATGCAGTCGGGGCGGTACTGTATCTTGATTTTATCCATGTGGCCGATGATGTCGGGCTTCATCACACGCACCATTTCGCGGGTGATCTCAAAATACCGCCGGACAGGCAACAAAGGATCGCAATCCGTCAGCTCGCGCCAGCCTTCGAGGAAATCCTCGTGCGGGCCGTCGATACACCAGCGCCTGCCATTGGGCCGAACACCGGTGAAATGTACCGAACCGATGATGTAATCCCACTGATACCCGGAATACAAGGCACGTACCTCCTCGAAAATGTCGGGAAAATAATCGGCTTCGAGGCCGCAGTATATATCCAAACTGTCGGCATACTCGCGTTTCAGACGGTGGATATCATTGCGGTAAGCGCCCAGTCTTGCAGGATTTATAGTCCAGTTGGTCGGAAAATTGACCGAGGCATGCGCCGAAAAGCCCAATGACGCCATTCCCTGGCGAACCGCTTCGTCGGCATAGCAAACAGGTTCGGCCATGCCGTCGCAAAAAACAGTGTGGGTATGATAATTGGTGATCAAACGGGGATTCATTGAATGATAATTGACAATTGATAATTAACACAAAGCACGTTATCCTTTTGCCGAATCTTCAAATACCTTCCACAGAGGGTCATCCGGTAAAGGCGCTGCCAGGTCGATATCCCCGTCTTTTACAGGGTGTTTGAACCGGATTCTCCGTGCGTGCAGACTGATGCCCCCATTGGGATTCGACCGCGGGTAACCGTATTTCAGGTCGCCGCGTATGGGGCAGCCGACGGCGGCCAGCTGGCAGCGTATCTGGTGATGCCGGCCCGTTTCGAGGTCGATTTCGAGCAGGTGGTAACGGTCGGACGATGCGATATGCCGGTAGTGCAACACGGCTTTTTTCGAATCGCGACATTCTTTCAGGTACGCATGTGACCGGTTGGTCTTTGTGTTGCGAACAATATAATGTGTTAATGTGCCGGCTTCATCCGGCGGCAAATCTTTCACAACCGCCCAGTAAGTCTTTTGGATCAATTTTTCCCTGAACATCCGATTGAGCCGGAGCTGTGCCTTGGTAGTGCGGGCAAACACAACCACGCCGCTCACCGGCCGGTCCAGCCGGTGTACTATCCCCAGGAAAACCGCACCGGGCTTGCCGTACTTCCTTTTCAGGTAATCCTTCATCGTCTGCTCCAGCGGAACATCGCCCGACGGATCGGCCTGTACGGTTTCGCCGCTGCTTTTGTTGACGATGATCAGGTGATTGTCCTCGTATAAAACGTTCAAACTGTTAATATTGTTCTTTTTCGCTGGGAAAATCGCCGGTACGCACGTCGTGGATGTATTGCTGCACCGCGCCGGTGATCTCGCTGTAAAGATTGAGGTAGCGGCGCAGGAAACGCGGTGAAAATTCGTTGTTCAGTCCCAGCATGTCGTGCAGTACCAGTACCTGCCCGTCGGCATGGCGACCTGCGCCAATGCTGATGGCAGGGATCTTCAGCTTTCCGGATACTTCGCCTGCAAGTGCAGCAGGAATTTTTTCGAGCACAACGGCAAAGCAACCAAGCTTTTCCAGCAGGACGGCGTCTTCCATCAGCTTTTGCGCTTCGGCCCCGTCCTGTGCACGGACGGCATACGTGCCGAACTTGTTGATGGACTGCGGTGTGAGTCCCAGGTGTCCCATTACGGGGATGCCGGCGCTGAGGATGCGCGTGACGGATTCGCTGATTTCGCTGCCCCCTTCCACTTTGATGGCGGCTGCTCCCGTTTCCTTCATGATACGGATGGCTGATGCGAGCGCTTCCCTGGAATTGCCCTGGTACGAACCAAACGGCAGGTCGACCACCACCAGCGCCCGCTTGACGCCGCGCACTACCGCCGAGGCATAGTTGATCATCTCGTTGAGCGTGACGGGAAGCGTGGTTTCGTAACCGGCCATCACATTGGAGGCCGAGTCGCCTACCAGGATCACTTCGATGCCGGCATTGTCGAGAATACGCGCCATAGAGTAATCATAGGCGGTGAGCATGGTGATCTTTTCGCCTTTCAGTTTCATGGCGCTCAGCACATGTGTGGTGACTTTTTTTACGTTTTGATGTACAGACACGATTTTATTATTTTGATTTTTTATAAATATTTGATGAAAAACAAAACGGATTTACACAGAAGCCTCTGTTTAAACCCGTTTTCCCATTTTATTCGCCGAAGGATTATTTCAGGATAAATGTTGACGATCCTACCATATAGCCGTCACAATACACTTTGGCTTCGTAATTACCGGCCGTTAACCGGCCGTCATTATCAGAGAAAATGCATAGCTCGACATCCCTGTTTTCATAATCGATGGTGCGTTTGGACGTATAGACAATTTCGCCCTCCGGCGTCGCGAAAGCGTCGTTTGCCTTATTGGTCAGCGTTTTCTTGTCGGGTTTGAGGATCACCAGGTAGAAAACTTTTTCGTCGGCTACCGCTATCTGGTTTTCACGGACAGTGAAGCAGGTTTTCAGCTTTTCGATGTTGCGTACGCGTTGCGTTTCCTTGCTGCGGTTGTTCAAGCCGATTGTGAGAATGTCGGAAACTGCCAGTATCTGGGCCTTCTGCACCGTTGAGGTCAGTTTTTCCTTGTCTTCCGTCAGGCGCGTACGTTGTGCCCGTTCGTCGGCCAGGTTCCTGGCCAATTCTGTTTTTTCAGCTGTCAGGGCCAGGTTGCGCTGGTTGAGCGAGTCCACCTGGATGATATAGCTTTTCAACACTTCCCGGAGCGTACCCAATTCCTTCTGGTACATCTTGATTTTATAGGCATTATCGGCCTGGACAGCCAACAGTTTGGTGATTTTTTCCTGCTGTTCGGAAGCCAGGGTTTTCAAACTGTCGTTGTTGGTTTGCAGTGAACCAAACTGGTCCTGCAAATCGGTCAGGTCTTCTTCAAGGTCTTTCTTTTGGCCTTCCAGTATTTCCTGCACTTCGGCAGCTTCCTTCTTCTGGTCGTTCAACTTCGAGAGCATGATCCCCACGGATGCCCCCAATGCAAGAACGATGATAACAAGCAATATGAGAATCCCCTTGCTGGCCTTGCTTTTCCCATTATCCATGGGAGGTATGGTTACTTTATTATTATTACTACTTCCCATTTTTACAATTTTTCAATACAAAAATTTCTATTATTTATCTCTAACAAAAAAGAATGAATCGCCGCAAAGGTACATATTGAAATTTAAAATTCAATGACATACATTCATCTTTTCACATAAAAGTAAAATGACAATAAGCAATTCGGTTGCGAATTGACGCCAATATGTATTTGCCTGTTTTTTCGAAAATGCCTAACTTTGGAGCGCTAATCGTGTAAAATAATTGCGTATGAAAGTTTTAGTCATTGCTGCCCGTATTTTACTTGGGGCGATATTTATCTATTCCGGATTCGTAAAAGGCATTGATCCTTGGGGTTCCACGTATAAATTCATTGATTATTTCACCGCTTTCAACATGTCATGGATGCAGCCTGCAGCCTTCACGCTGGCTGTATTGCAGAACACGCTGGAGTTTGTGATTGGCGTAGCGCTGACGCTGGGTCTGCGGATGAAAGAAACGGGGTGGACGGCGCTGCTGTTTATGGGCTTCTACACCATCCTCACGTTTATCCTTGCCTTGACCAATCCTGTAAGCGATTGTGGCTGCTTCGGCGATGCACTGATTCTTACCAACTGGCAAACGTTTTACAAAAATCTTGTACTGATGGCGTTGGCGATCACTGTTTTCAGTTATCGTAAAAAATATCTTCCGGCATACAGCCCTACAGGTGAATGGATTTGGGTAACCATGATCACTGTTGTGATCGTGGGGATTTCGATACACTGTTACCAGCACTTGCCCTGGATAGATTTCCGTCCTTACCGCATCGGCGCCGATATCCCGAAGGGGATGACCGTGCCCGAAGGCGAGCCCGCCGATGAATACCATTCAACAGTGATCCTGGAAAAAGACGGTGTTACCAGGGAATTTCCGGTGAACGACTACCCGTGGGACGATTCCACGTGGATATACAAGGATACCAGAACAGTATTGGTGAAGAAAGGCTACACGCCGCCCATTCACGACTTTTCTATCACCACTGCGGATGGTGACGATATTACAGATGAGGTGCTGGCCGACGAAGGCTACACTTTCTTACTGGTGGCACACCGTCTGAACAGGAGCAACCGGCAAGGCCTGGATAAGGCTTCGGATATCGCTGATTTCTGCAATGAGCATGGTTACCGGTTTTATTGCCTCACAGCATCGCCACAAAGCGAGATTGAGCCTTTGAAAGCGGAGCTGGGGTTAAAATACAATTTTTGCTTTACGGACGAAATCACGCTCAAAACGATTGTACGCGCTAACCCTGGTCTTGTGCTGCTGCAGAAAGGCACCGTAGTGGACAAATGGCACTACAACGATATGCCCGACGGTGTTTCCCTGAAACCCAATTTGCTGAGTTCCTCATTGGACCGCCAGGTTGCAAAATCTGGCAACAGACTCAACAATGGGTTACTGGTAGCTGTTATATTCTTTGCATTCGTGTTTTTCCATTTCCGGCATCCGGAATAAGTTATGTGGCACGCATCTCAAAATAAATTCTTCATTCTCCACTCCGATGTTGCATTATCTTGTTTCCATCTATTTCATCATTATATTCGTGATAACGTCGTTGGTTTTCTTGCCGATAGCCGTTTTTCTGCGAGTCTTTACCGGTTGGTTCGACCGTCGGCTGGCTATCCTGCACATGTTTTCGTGTTTCTGGGGTTCGTGCTACACTTGGCTAAGCCCAATCTGGAGTGTTGCCATTACCGGGCACGAAAATGTCGACCGCAAAAAAGCTTATGTGATGGCTTGCAATCACCAGTCGATGCTCGATATCCTGATTATTTACCGTATTTTTCTCCACTTTAAATGGGTAGCCAAAGCATCGCTGTTCAAGATACCTGTTATTGGCTGGAACATGTGGCTTAACCGGTATGTAAAGATCGAACGCAGCAGCATGAAAAGCCAGCGCAAGATGCTCAGGCAATGTGCGGAAAACATCAGGAAAGGCAGTTCGATAATGATTTTCCCCGAAGGTACACGTTCGCGCAATGGCGAATTACGGCATTTCAAGGAAGGTGCATTTCTCATCGCGCTGCAACAGAAAACCGATATTGTCCCCATGGTGCTCGACGGCTCGGCCATGGCATTGCCCGAGAAAGGCTTTATTCCGCGGAGATCGCAGAGAGTTTACCTGCATATCCTCCCGCCGGTTCCGTATGAAACCGTCAAGGATATGGGTGTCCGCCAGGTATCGGAATATATTCACTCAATTGTTGCTGCGGAACTTGCCCGGATGCGGGATAATTGATGCGTACCAGCAGCGGGAGGTCTGAATTATTTTTTATTAAATCCTCTCAATTTAATGGCAGTCAATACATTTTTCGTATACAAGGGGAAGTCGCCGTTCATCATCCACGGGTAATATGACGGGTCCCTGGCTAAAACCGAAACCACCGTCTGGCCCTTGTATTTACCGAAATTGAAAATTTCTTCGTCCTTGTCGTTATATACAATACGCCCGACAAAATCGACGGCGCGCGAATGTACCGAGTATTCGGATAATTTATCAACACTGTTCTGCAAATCGGGATACATATCCAGCTGTGATTGCAGCACCTCGTAGGTAGCACGTGTATCGGCCTCGGCGCTGTGAGCGTTTTCCAGATCTTTGTTGCAATAAAACCGGTAAGCGGCGCTCAGTGTCCGTTGTTCCCTCTTGTAGAAGATCACCTGTACGTCGATGAATTTCCGCTTTTTCAGGTCGAAATCGATATCTGCACGGAGAAATTCTTCGGCGAGCAACGGCAGGTCAAACTTATTGGAGCTATACCCCGCGAAATCACACCCTTCGAAGTTTCTTACCAACGCTTTGGCGATTTCGTTGAAAGTGGGGGCATCTTTGATGTCTTCATCTTTGATGCCATGTATGGCGGTTGTTTCCGGGGGGATAGGTATCGTGGGATTAACCCGGAAAGTTTTGGCCTCTTCGCGCTGGTCAGGATAAATTTTCAGATAAGAAATTTCTACGATACGGTCCGAAGCGATGTTCATCCCGGTAGCTTCGAGATCGAAGAAAATGAGCGGATTTTTCAGGTTCAGCTTCATGACTCGGAAATATAAGAATAGATAAGGTAAGAAGTAATGATTACCTCTTACCTCTTATCTTTAATAATTATTCGGCAACAGTCATCGGCATAATGAGCATCAGCACATCCTCGCCTTCTATATCACTCTGCACGGGCAACACGAGGCTGGCGCGCGACGGGTCGGACATTTCGAGGCTAATATCGGTTGACGACAGGTTGGCCAATATTTCCGCCAAAAAATTCGCTTTGAACCCGATGTTCATATTGTCGCCGTCGTATTGGCATCTCAGAGTTTCGTGTCCTGCAATGGAAAAATCGATATCCTGTGCAAAAATGGTTGTCTGGTTGCCTTTCAGCTCAATCTTCACCAGGTTGGTTGCCTGGTTGGTGAACATTGATACACGACGCAACGAACCGAGGAATTCCACACGGTCGATGATCATCTTGTTGGGGTTTTCCACCGGAATTACCGAATTGTAGGCCGGGTACATGCCTTCCACCAGGCGGCATACCATGGTATATTCCGAAAGTTGGAACATGGCGTTCCTATCGTCGAACGAAATTTCCACGCCGCCCTGTTCCTTGGCCAATACGGTACGCAGAAGCCCGGCCGGCTTTTTAGGAAGGATAAACGAACCATCCTTGTCAGATTTTACATCGGTGCGGCGGTAACGAACCAGCATGTGTGAGTCGGATGCCACAAACGTAACGTTTTCGGGAGTCATTTCCACAAAGATACCGTTCATCACCGGGCGTAATTCATCTTCGCCTGTTGCAAAAATCGTCTTGCTGATACCTTGTAACACTACATCGGCCGGAACACGCAAAGGCAAAACCATATCCTGCTTGAGAACGGGCAGTTGCGGAAAATCCTCCCAACCGTAGCCCATGATGTTCGATTCGCCGGTTTCGGAATTGATGCGAATGGAGAAATTTTCAGTGGAAATATCGAAGGTCAACGGTTGTTCCGAAAACTTGCTCAGATACTCGGTGAGAAATTTGGCAGGGATTGCAATGGCGCCTTCTTCGGATACGTTGTCGAGTTTCATCCGTGTGATCAGCGTGGTTTCCAGATCCGAAGCCGTTATTTCCAAAGTATTGCCTTCGAGCTTGAACAAAAAGTTGTCAAGAATAGGCAAGGTGTTTTTGTTGTTGATGACCTTGCTGATGGCCTGCAAATGGCTCAGCAATTCGGCGCTTGATACGACAAACTTCATTTCTTAGTATATTTGATGATAACGATTACTTGTTTTCAATAAGATAACTCCCGAAAAACGGGAAGGCAATATTACGAATAATTTTTGACTTTTTCGACTTTTTTGACTTTTCTCTTTAAATTTTCGACTTTGCCATGAAGACGCAAAGCAGAAATTCGATACATTTTTCGCAGCAAAGGCTGCCCCAAGCCCTGAAAGAGCGTAATCAACAGCGCAGGGCAACGCCGGCAAGCCGCAGGCTTGCCCAGGGTAGAGGCCGACGCTCCTCTCCCGTCCGAACTGCGAAGCAGTTCAACCCGCTACGGGTTTGCGGGATAGCGATGTTCGCCACACCCCGGGCTGCATTTCGCTTGCCCGGGGTTATCAACATCAGATACCCTCCGGCATCAAATAAACAAAAACATTGCCCGTCAGGGCATTCATATCCATAGAATCGATGCGAAAAACATCCACCAATCTCCGTAGGAGATTCATGATATGAAACCCCATACGGGGTTTTGATCCAGGGGCGGTGCATATTTTTTTCTATTGATATGGTTTCCCTGACGGGAAACAATGTCGGTTTGCCCCTGTCAGCGGTAGTTTATATTCTTATTGCCCCTGACAGGTCTGGTGACCCTGTCAGGCCTGAAAGGGCGTAATCAATAGCGCAGGGCAAAGCCGGCAACGCCCTGCGAAACGAAAAACATCATATTCACCAAGCTTTGTTTGTTAGCGGCAGTATTTACAAAAGCGCCAAAAAAAAGTCAGGCCGCATCAATGACGTGCGACCTGACGATGATCCATGAAGTATTAAAAAACTTCTCCTTATGGTTTACGGGGTACCAAGCGCGGCAACCTGCTCGGCGGTCAGTTGGACGTCCCACATCATGACTTCGGCGAAATCCGGGCCGGGATAGCCCTCACCGTCGTAGCCGATGTACACCACGTCGGGATAAAGGCTCCAGTCTCCGTCGAGACCGAGAGAAACTTCTTCATCTGCCGCTGTTGCCGTGAAGGCAAGTGCGCCGTCGATATAGACTTTGAGCGATTCTTCCGCGAGGTTTACGGCGATGACTACCCGATGCCAGGTGTCGGGCGTCAGTCCGGTCTCAGAGTAACCGCCGAGCGGGGCAAAGCCTATCTTTCCATTGCCGTTGATCCACAGGGCGCCCTCGCCTTCGTTGTCGTAGATGTTGTTGTACACCGACAGCCATCCGTCAAATCCGTCCTGCGA
>JAISDP010000258.1 GCA_031264715.1 Bacteroidales bacterium | reverse complement strand
GAAGGTTGAACTTGCCGGTTTGCCGCCGCATGTGTTCATCTCGTCGATAGCTCGGACGGGATTGATCGAACTGAAAGACCGGATTTGGCAAATGTTGAACGAATAAATCTCCCACGAAGTTCACAAAGCAAATTATTCCTCCGTTGCCCAGAAATCCAATATTTCGTCGGAAATCTCTTCTTTTGCCGCCTTGATGTATTTCAGGAATTTTTCAGCTAATGGTTTTTCCTGCTCCGACACTTTCCAGAAGTTTTTTGAATCGCGTATGATCCGGCAAAGATCCAATAATTCGCCGCATCCGGCATGGATGAATATCCCCTTTGCTTCTTCGTTCGACAGTATATCCGAATTGACCAGGGTGAGCAGATTGTCGAAAGCCAGGTACTTCTGGTCCAGCTTTCCAAGCCCGGTGATTGCCGCTAATTTCCGGCCTTCGGGTGTTCCAACATGGGTAATGAAAAGGAATGTGCGTATCAGCAGCACCTGATCGGTAATAGTCGCGACGAAATAACCGGCTTTCATATTCGAGATGCGGTATTCGATTAAGAAATTTCCACCGCTCGTGGGGAACGCTTTTAATTCGAAAAACGAGATAATAAGGTCATGGTTCATGATATCGATGTATCTGCCGTCAATGCGTTCACGCATACGGTTGAGTGCGTGTTTCTGCATGTACACGTCCATTGGCCGGTTCTCTTTCGTGTTTTTGAGCCCTAACTGCGCCGGGTCAATGCTCATCCAGTGGATTGAGTCGGAGAAGCTCCAGCCTACGCGGGCAGCCATGCGTTTTCCGGCGCCAACCTTTACCTGTCGCCAGACAGGTGAGCTTGCAGTAATCGTTACCGTGCTGCACAACCTTACCGGAGCGCCTTCTTTCTTCTCCATATCAAAATTATATTTCACCTGAAAAAAGTAGTCGCTGAAGTCACTGCATGTTAAGCCGATGGATTCAGCCTTATGGATGATGTCCAGCATAATTTTCACCCATTTTTCCCGGCTGTTTTCCATGAATTTATCGATGATCCCGTCAGCGTCGCGCAATTCGGGATAAATGCCAAGATATACCTGCACCGGAACCACCACGAAAAGCCAGTCGCGATAATTGACTTCCGGGCCTCCTTCATATAATTCCGCGCGCTTACCCGTTATATACCTGTTTAAATACTGTTTTACATGCGCGGTAAATTCTTCGGGAACCTTACTGTTGTCGACAACTATTTTCATCGCTTTGGAACGTATACAAAATAAAAAATCGAGGCCTTTTTCGAGCAGTTTAAAATATTGACTGCCGCCAAGCAAGGAGCAAAACCATTGGATTTTGCGTATGTATTCGTTCCTGTTTTGCGCCAACAGCAACTTCTTTTGCGCTTCGAGATTCGGTTTTTTCTTTTTCTGTTTACTCATTGTTATGGGTTTCGCGGTGATTGATGGCTGTGCATGGATACATTCTGTCGGGAGTCTACCGGATTTTGAAATCAGGCAGGCTCATTTCTGTCAGAATGCGGCCATCAACAAATGTATGTCCTGGAACGGTATGCCGAAAAGATTACCGATGTATGCACTGGTAAGAATTCCATTGTACATGTACACGCCATTGCGCAGATCGGCGTCCGACTTCAGCCAGCCGGTAAGACTTCCCTGCTGCCCTATACTCAGGATCATATCCACCAGAACGTTGCTGATCGCCATGGATGCTGTCCGCGGCACGCGCGAGGTGATATTCGGCACGCAGTAGTGGATAACCCCGTGCTTTACAACAACGGGGGAAGCGAGCGTGCGTATCTCCGATGTTTCGCAGCATCCGCCCCGGTTAATACTCAGGTCGACAATTACTGAGCCTGGCTTCATGCAGGCGATCATCTCTTCGGTAATCAGGCGCCGACGCTGATATTCGTCGACACAGGCAGTTCCGATCAACGCGTCGGCCGAGGCCAGGGCTTTGGCCAGTACTTGCGGGTGCATCACCGATGTGTACAGGCGAACGCCCAGGTTTCCCTGTAACCGTTGCAGATGGTGTACCGAATTGTCGAACACGCGCACAAAGGCGCCTGACCCCAATGCGCTGCGGGCCGCAAACTCGGCGGCTGTACCCGAGCCAATGATAACAACCTCAGCCGGACTTACTCCCGATATGCCGCCAAGCAAAATCCCTTTGCCGCCCGACGACTTGCTCAGATATTCGGAGGCGGTCTGCACGGAAACATTGCCGGCAATTTCGCTCATAGCCTTCACCAGCGGGTAGCACCCGAAACGATCTTTAATATTTTCGAAAGCGATGGCTGTGATATGTTTCCCGGCAAGTTTGCGGACATATTCCTCGGAAAGCTGATAACCCGGGAGGTATGAGAAAAGGAGCTGCCGGTCTTTCATCAGTTCTACTTCGCTGGTGGCCGGAGGGTTGATCTTGAAAAGAATATCCGCCCGGTACGCTTCGCTTTGTTCGACGATAAATGCACCGGCTTCGCTGTACTGCAGGTCGGTGTAGTTGGCATCCCCGCCTGCCTGCTTTTCTACCAGCACACGATGCCCATGCTGTACCAGCACGCCTACTGTTTCGGGTGTCAGTGCGATACGGCTTTCGCACGGGTCGGATTCCCTGGGAACGCCAATCAGCAACTGGCGCCGGCTGTTTTCAATCTCCAGAAGTTCTTCGCATGGCATCAAGGCCTCTTTACTGATGGAAAAATACAATGTCGGCATGACGGAAAGGATTTGTTATCTATTGGAATGACAAACGGTCAATTTGAAAAGTCTTGGAGTACAGGAACGATTTTACCTGTATCGATCCCGAAAAATTCAGGTTTTCCGGCTCGTTCATGAGCACACGGTACAGGGAGATCAGGTTGGTCAACATGTCTTTCATTTCGATGGAGACCTGTACCTTGTAATCCTTTTGCGTCCGTGCGGCCAATTCTACCTGTTCCATCTGCATTACCGTGCCGATGACCCGGTCGTTGAGCCTGAGATCCATGTTTGCGTTTTTCAGTTTTATACCAAACCGGTTGGGATTATCTACAGTGACCGTGATGGCCAGCCGCAACACGTTCCCTTTAAATTCCCGATAGGTCACATCTTTGACGCCGACCAGCCGGATATCTTCAAAACCGGAACATCCCGAAA
>JAISDP010000022.1 GCA_031264715.1 Bacteroidales bacterium | reverse complement strand
TACGCTCTTTCAGAGCTTATTACATCTTCCGACCACGACTGGGCAGAGGCCGACGCTCCTCTCCCGTCCGAACTGCGAAGCTGTTCAACCCGCTACGGGGTTGCGGGATAGCGCTGTCCGCCGTGTCCCCCGGGCTGTGCTTCGCTTGCACGGGGTTATCAATATCAGATGCCTTCCGGCATCAAATGCGTACATTCTTTTGTATTGCCCGGCAGGGACGAAATGCCGGCTACAACCGGGCGAGCATTTTTCTATTTAGGCGCTAACCGGTATAAGAAGATCCCTACAATCCCGAAAATAATATTTGGAACCCAGGCCGCCAGTACGGGGTGCAGGCTCCCCTTGGTGGCAAATTCGCTTGAGAACTGCATGAACAGGATGTAGAGGAAGCTAATGGCGATCCCAATGGCTACATGGATACCGATGCCGCCGCGTACCTTACGGGTCGACAGGCTCACCCCGATCAGCGTCAGGATAAATGTGGAAAACGGGGATGCTATGCGTCTATTCAGCTCAATCACAAACATTTTGACATTATCCGCGCCCTGCATTTTAAGATCGTCGATAAAATCCTTCAATTGGATGATGTTCATGGTTTCCATAAAATTATCGCGCCGTTTAAATTCGCTCGGATCGAGGTTCAGAGTGGTATCAATGCTGGCGCCTGTCCTTAGCGTTTCATGTCCCAGCGAATCGATATCCCTGATATGATAATCCCTGATGGTCCATTTTTCTTTCTCTTTGTTCCATACAGCGCTCGCCGACATTAGTTTTGATGCCATACGGTCGCCCCTGTACCGTTCCAGCGCAAACCGGTATGCCGTTTCGGAACTGTTGCTGAACGACTCCAGGTAGACAAACAGCCCCGGCTCTACCTGCTTGTGCACATTCCGCTCGAGATAAACTACCGGGGTTTTGACGTATTTATCCTCAAACTCAAGCCGGTGCTTGTTGGCCGGCGGTATGATCACATCGTTCACCACGAACGAAAAAAGCGCCAGGATACATGCACCGATAAAATACGGGTACAGGAACCTGCGGAAACTGATGCCGCTGCTCAAAATGGCAATGATTTCGCTCTGATAGGCCATCTTCGAAGTGAAAAAAATCACCGAAATGAAAATGAACAGTGAACTGAACAGCGAAATAAAATATGGGATAAAGTTGAAATAATAATCAAAGATGATGGCTTTAAACGGGGCTTTCTTTTCGATAAAATCATCTATTTTTTCAGAAATATCAAACACTACAGTGATAACAATGATCAAGAGCATTGCAAAAAAGAAAGTGCCGAGGAACTTCCTGATGATGTACCTATCGATAATACCTGTTTTAAATGTCTGCAATCCTTTCATAACTTATTCGATAATTTTTCAACCATTTCTTTCTTCCATGCCAAAAAAGAGCCTTCTTTAATTTTAACGCGTGCTTCACGCGTTAGCCATATATAAAAAGCGACATTATGAAGGCTCGAAATCTGTGCGCCCAAAATTTCCTTCGATATGATCAAATGCCTGAGGTAGGCTTTCGAAAACATTTCGTCAACAAAGGATGCTCCACCCTCTTCGATGGGCGAATAATCGTTTTTCCATTTCTCGTTCTTGATATTGATCGGCCCGTTGCGGGTAAAAATGGAACCGTTGCGCCCGTTGCGCGTAGGCATCACGCAATCGAACATATCCACGCCCAGGGCAATCGCTTCCAGGATATTGACGGGCGTTCCCACACCCATCAGGTAACGCGGCCTGTCTTTGGGAAGGATGCCGTTCACCAGGTGGATCATTTCATACATCTGTTCTACCGGTTCACCCACCGCCAAGCCCCCGATGGCATTACCGGGACAGTCGGCGGCAACAGTTTCCTCGGCCGATTGCCTGCGCAGCTCGGGGTAAATACTTCCCTGTACAATCGGGAAAAATGCTTGCGAATAATCATATACAGAGGACGTTTCGCCAAATTGCTTCAACCCCCGCTTTAACCACCGGACTGTCCGTTCCATCGACAGTTTCGCGTAAGCAAAATCCGCAGGATAGGGGGTACATTCGTCAAAAGCCATCATAATGTCCGAACCGATAACGCGCTGTATATCCGCCACATTTTCAGGCGTGAAGAAATGTTTGCTTCCATCGATATGCGAACGAAATTCGGCGCCTTCTTCCTTGAGCTTGCGGATACCGGTAAGCGAGAAAACCTGAAACCCGCCGCTGTCGGTCAATATCGGCCGTTCCCATCCGATGAACCGGTGCAGTCCGCCGGCGCCCCGCAAAACATCCAGGCCGGGCCGGAGAAACAAATGGTAAGTATTTCCGAGAATGATCTGCGCACGGGCATCATCGGCCAGGTCGCGCTGGTTGATTCCTTTCACCGTGCCCTGCGTACCCACCGGCATAAAAACAGGGGTCCCGATTTCGCCGTGACCGGTCGAAACAACACCGCACCGCGCCGCACTATCTTTATCGCAATCTGTTACCTTAAAATTCACCTGACAAATTTTGTGTGCAAAGATAGGTTTTTTATGCTAAGGTGACATTCTTATCCAGATTTGATTATTTTTGCAGTGCATTGAATTTAGCTTGCATGAAAACCCTTTTTCCCCGTTTGTCACGGATCGCCCTCAAGGACTGGCTGGAGTATCATCCCTATGACAGGGAAGTATCGTCCGACCATTTCTATATTGGTCTCAGCAATGATATCCAGCACGAAATGCTTCATGTTGACGTGACCGACAACCTGGTAGGCGCCGACTACAAATACCTGTCATGCATGTTGGCATGTTACTTCGAAGACATTGTCAGCCAAACAGGTATGTGGACTTCATTCATTGATGAACACCACAGGCTTTATGGCAAATACCTCCCGTTCTACGACATGGCCGGATACGAGCATGGCGATGTCAACCTGTCCGATATTCAATTCCTGACTTGGCATTTCTGCTCCAATCTTTCCATACAGAATCATTTTATCGACCCCTTTTCGATCGAAAATACCGAGATTGCAAAGATTGTGTATACCATGCTGAACGAAACAGCCGGGCAGGCGCCAAGAAACGAAGACCTCAAAGCGGCGCTGACACTTGCGCCTGATGCGGATTTCGACAGGGTAAAGGAACATCTCGATTTTTTCTTTTTTGGCTGCTACCTCCAGCAGTATTACATGACAAGCCTGTTGGAAGGAGAAATACTTGACGTGAAAAATCAGAGGGGTTCGCAGAAAAATTTCGACCGGTTGGTTGCCGACAGGCGCGCACGGTTACTGTTCAACAGGGTTAGTCCGCTGCTGGCGCAACGTTCCAACGAAATGCTGGCTCATTGGGCAGGAAAATCGCACCCCCTTTACAAAAACTTACTGTCGCTTTCGAAACGCAGGGAAGGACTTTTCCTTTACGAAGGCGCAACTGCCGAGCACATTCAAATGAAGCACCTTGCTTCGGGGATACCGGTAGAATTAAATAACCCCAACTGGGACTTTCCATTGGTTGAGGGCAAAACTTCGGTGCGCACAGGCATTGCACAGTGGGGGGACGAGTGGTACGCAACCGGCCCGGCATTTCCTGTGGCGGATTTTGAAAATGCAGAAATCACCGAAAGGGAAAAATGTCTTTTTGCGCCTGTTGCGTCGCATACAGGTGTTGTGAAACGCGAAGAGGACTGTTTCCTTGAACTCAATCAGGACAAGCGTATCCTGTTCCTCGAAAGCAAACGGGAAACATTCACGCTCATCGATACCGTGTGGGAAACGTATCACCTGAAATACGGCATGGACAGCATGGACAGGAAAATGTTCGATGTGCACGGTGCAACTTTCGGAGTGGATGACGACCTGGAAAACCTGGTTGTATTTTTCAATCCCCGTGCCGGGATGGAGTTTTATCCGGATATTGCCCAATGTATCTCCATTTGGGATAATCCGTACTTTGATAAAGATACCGAAACAAATATTGAAGACCTGATGCTGGATGAACGGATCAGCCCGGATTTTATTTCCTTCCTGATCGAAAACCAAATGATCGAAATCGAACCGATTGCAGGCAAAGGCGGATTTCATTACGTTTGGGCTAATTGCGATTTCCTGCTTCGATACTGGAAAAGGGAACGGTATGTATCCGAACCTGAACTGTTTATTGAATAGGATATTTTAAAACGTTCCGTATAAAGCAAATTCCTCTGTATTGCAATACAGCAGCGAATAAATATACACATCCGGGAAGGTAATGACAAACTTGCGTTCGAGATATAACACCGGGTGTCCTTGCAAAACTTTAAAATACCTGCTTATGTTTTCATCAGCCGGGATCGATCGTATGAGTTGTTCGCCCGCCTTAATTTCCACATGATATCCTTTGCGCAACACTTCGAAAAGCGAACGGTTTTCCATGTTCCGTTGTGTAAAACGCGGAAAATATGATGCCGGCAGATAAGTCCGTTCGTAAAAAATCGCCTTATCGGTAACCTTGCGTAACCGTTCCATGCAGATGCACCCTGCGTCGATTTCGGCATCCGACAGGTGAAATGGAAAAGGTTCGGGCCAGTGTGCCATATGCAACGGCCTGGCAATGATTTCGGTTTGCAGGTTGTGCTTCCCCAAAGCCGATGTGATCCCCGAAAGAGAAAGGATACCCACCACATTCGGATTCCGGCGGACGATGCTTCCCTTACCCTTGTGTTTCACAATCAATCCGTCGTTCACTAAGGCGTCAAGCGCATGCCTGATGGTAGGCCGCGTCACTCCGTGCCGGGTGCACAATTCATTTTCCGACGGCAACAAATCGCCTTCAGTAAATTCCTCGTCGAGAATTTGCCTGCGCAATAATTCGTATATTTGCTTGTAGTAGGGAATATTTCCCATTTTCAATTTTAATTTCGTTGAGCACGCGGGCTCGGTTCAATTTTCAACTGTTCCAGGTATCCTTGCAGCAAAATCACGGCGCTCAGCCTGTCGATACTGGCTTTGTCCCTCCGGTCCTTCTTCTTCATCCCTCCGTCGATCATGGCGCGAACGGCCAATTTTGACGTATACCTCTCGTCAAACAGATCAATGATAATGCCGGGAAATTTTTTTCTCAGCCGGTTGACAAAAGGCTGTACGTAACGGGTCATGGTATCCGATTCGGAGCCGTCGAGCATGGTGGGGCAGCCGATTACGATGCCTTCCACCGGCTCATTGGCCATATAGCGCTCGAGCCAGGCTTCCACTTCGCCCGAAGCCACTGTTTCCAGGCCGCCTGCAATCATTTGCAGCGGGTCGGTGACAGCAATGCCCGTGCGCTTGCGTCCGTAATCAATACCGATGATGCGTCCCATGCAGAAAGATACTTTTCATGATGCAAAGGTAAAATTTTGTAACTAATTGTCTATTTTTGCAGAATAAATTCGAAAGATTTTGTCATGAATGTATTATTGACAGGCTCGGGCGGCCGCGAACATGCACTGGCATGGAAAATAGCCCAAAGTCCGCTTCTGACCCGTTTGTTCATTGCTCCCGGGAATGCAGGGACGGCGCAGGCAGGATGCAATACGCCCATCAAGGTAACCGATTTCGCTGAAACAGGCAAATTTGCACTGCGGGAACATATCGACATCATCGTGGTTGGCCCCGAAGAACCTTTGGTAAAAGGCATTGCGGATTATTTCGCAAGCCGGCCCGAATTGAAGCATATACCGGTGATCGGGCCGCCGGCGCAGGGAGCGCAACTGGAAGGAAGCAAAGATTTTGCCAAGAAATTTATGCTGCGCCACGGCATACCTACCGCAGCATACCGCAGCTTCACCGGCGGACAGGAAACGGAAGCGCAGGACTTCATCCGTAGCCTGCAATCCCCATATGTGCTGAAAGCCGACGGATTGGCGGCCGGCAAAGGGGTTGTGATTGTAAATTCGCAGGAAGAGGCTTTTACCGCTTTGCACGAAATGTTTTCGGGCAAGTTCGGGGCTGCCGGCGAAAAAGTGGTGATCGAAGAATTCCTTTCGGGAATAGAGCTTTCGGTGTTTGCGCTTACCGACGGCGAAAACTACTTGATACTGCCCGAAGCCAAGGATTACAAACGGACAGGCGAAGGCGATACCGGGCTGAACACGGGCGGCATGGGGGCCGTATCGCCGGTGCCGTTTGCCACGAAGGAATTTATGGAAAGGGTGGAAACGCGTATCGTGCGGCCTACCGTAGAAGGACTTCGCAAGGACGACATTCCTTACAGGGGCTTCATTTTCTTCGGGCTGATGAATGTAAAAGGCAACCCGGTGGTGATTGAGTATAACGTCCGGATGGGCGATCCGGAAACGGAGGTGGTCATCCCGCGCATCGAAAGCGATCTGCTGGAATTGCTGCAATCGGCAGCTTGCGGTACGCTCAACCGGCAAACCATCACAGTAAGCCGGCAAACGGCCGCCACCGTGATGCTGGTATCGGGCGGATACCCCGGAAGCTATGAGAAAGGAAAACCGGTCAGCGGGCTGAAATCAACTGAAGACTGTATTCTCTTCCATGCAGGAACCGCCAATGCCGATGGACAGGCAGTGACTGCCGGAGGACGGGTGATTGCCGTTACCGCGCTGGCCGACAATATGGAAAATGCGCTGGCAAAGTCGTATGCCAACGCTGAGATTATCGATTACGAAGGTAAATATTTCCGCCGCGATATCGGATTTGATTTGAAATAAGATTTTTCGTAGCTTGCGTGCATTAAAAAACATATACCCAAAACCCAAATTAAAAATATCATGGAATTTTTGACTAAAGCAGGTCCGTTTCAAATAACCGTTATTGTTGCCGTCATTTTGGCTCAAATCGCAATTGTAATTCTTGTGGTCTGGTGGATTATCAGGAAAGTTAACCGGAAGAAAAACCTCGGTTCGTCAGGACGCACATAGATGAGCATTGATATTTTCAACATCTTCCATAGTTTTATTTTCCTTTGACGATAAGCTGTCATATTCCGCTATCCATATACGATTGGAGCTGATCAATGGATAACGAATGTAGACTATACAAATAACAATATCTTCTTTAACTACGGTAAAAGCATGAGTACTACATACACAACGCTCATGCCATCCCTTGAGTTCAATGGAAGGCTAAAGCAGTTTGAGTCATTCTTCTCTCACCAGGGTATACCGTTTATGTTTAACTTTGCAGGTGAATTCATATCTGTAAGGAACGAGCAGCAGGAGGTAGATGGCGAAAATGGAAGCGAGACAAAATATACAACAACACTGTGGTTGAACAACAAGGGGAAATACGGAGAGTTCTACGGAAGGTACCATGATTCCCAGATTGAGTATTACGTAAACCCTGATGCTATGACAGACAAGGTATTTGATAACCTGCAGTACAGGATGGACGCCTATAAACGTAACGGAGAAAATAACGAATGGGAGTAAGATCCGATGAAGACATTTGATACCGTTGAGGTATATAATGAGTATCAGTATGGGTATCTCAATCTTGATGTCAATGACAGAAGGCCAAACATAAGGAAGAAGTTCATGGTATGGAATACTCCAATCCCAAGGCAAAAATCAGTATACGGGCAGAGTAGTTCATACGAAACACAGAACAGGATTAGAAGTACATGAGCTAAGACAAAGTTTACATTTAAAAACAGGGATGACTATAAGTTTCAGCTGCATGACTTGACCCTGCTTTATACCATTCCTTAATTAAAAATACAGTATAATATGCCTGAAAAGAAGCCATCAAACAACCCCTGGGATGAACTGTCAATGTCGCATAAGCGTCAATTGATGGGCTACTACCTTGACAACGGGTATACCGAGATCGATAAGATGAAGCAGCATTATAATGACTTTACTGCCGCTGAACAAAGAAAGCAGACTTTAAGCTACAAGCCAGCCGATAACCATTATGCACAGCAGGATAATACAAGGGTCGCTACAGTGGATACGGATCAAAAGCCAATGCAGGTACAAAAGAAACAGGCACAGCAGCACGCCGCTGCAGTACAGGCGCATCAGCAACAACAGGGTACGTTAACACAGGATTATGGGAGCTATAGAGACGCTCTTCAAGACGCATTAAAGCGTGGAAGTACCCCAAAACAAGCTGTAGCAGAGGCAACTCAATGACAGGAAGATAAACGACAGAGTAATTATAGGAGATTTGTGCATGAGAATCAAGCTGCTTTTGATTTTGCAAATAACCTGAATGATGCATACATGGCTGGACAACTTGCTAAATGAGGTATCAAGTGGGCGGCTAAAGGTGTTGGGGCAGTGACTAAGGAAGTGGGGGACAGATATATGATGTCACAGCTAAGAAAAGGTATAAGGGAAATACCTTTAACAGACACGCCCTCATTAAGTACAGATTTAAAAACTATATTTCCATCAAACAGGGAAGCCCTTGCACGCAACAGGGTGTTTGAAGGTGGCAGTCCATTGCCATACAGGGGAGAAGGTGCGTTTGCTGCAACTGATCCAAACAAAGTGTATAGGTTAACAGGCCAGGGACAAATAGACGATATGACGCAGTCTGGGTTCTTGAGACCAAAGACAGGCAAGATTAAGGGCGGCCATCAGGGCGAAGTGCATTGAAGCAAAGGTCACGAAAACCTGTCATACAGGCCACAGGAAGGACAGTATATTGTAAGTCCCAAAAATGGGGTGGCGAATGATCAGGTGGGCGCTTTATCTGTTGATGATGTAGAAGTATGGAAGGCAAAGAATGGTAAGTGAGAGTTTCAAAAGCAAAATGTATTTACAAATCAAAGTAAAAGTCCTGTAGATATATCAAGGATTATATAGATTATAACTATTTGTAAAAAAAATATTTACTTTTGCACTATTATGCAAAAACAGACTTATCAAAATCTCAAGCGCAATACTGCGCAGTTTCAATCGACCATTGGTCTGTCGCTGCCCTGCTTTGATGATCTTTTCCTCTATTTTGAGGTTCAATGGGATAAGTATAACAGAGAATTTACCATAGCAGGCCAAGCGCGGATTCGTCC
>JAISDP010000158.1 GCA_031264715.1 Bacteroidales bacterium | reverse complement strand
CGCGTTTCGGTATTGATTTCGCATACAATGATGTCCATCCCGTCGTTCGCCTGTTCCGAATCCCTGTTCTGGTTGAGCGTCGACTGTATGTTTTCGTCCAGGCGGTAAAGTATGTCGGCCGGACCGCGTACATCAGGCCGTAAGGCAATATCCTTGATCAGGGTGGTACCGATGAGCGACATGAATGCGCCCGGTACGCCGTGTCCGGTGGAGTCGGCGCAGACGATCAGCAGCCGGTGGGTTTCGGGGAAATATTCGAACCAGTAGAAGTCGCCGCTGACAATGTCGCGCGGCCGGTAGAAAATGAATGCACCCGAACTGTGTTCCAGCAGGGTGCTGGTGGAGGGCAGTACGCTAAACTGTATGCGTTGCGCATAATTGATACTGTCGGTAATATCCCTGTTCTTGACTTCGATTTCTTCCTTTTGCCTGTGCACTTCCCTGGTGCGCGCCTTCAGTTCGTTTTCGAGGTATTCCTGCTGTATCCTGTGGTTGCGCTCGCGTATGGCAATGATAATATACCCCAACCCAATAACAGCCGCTACTGTCAAAAACACAAACCACCATGTTTTCCAGTACGGGTTGCGTACCTTGATGGTAAAGAGCATGGTTTCCTCGGTACAATTGTCGCTGTTGCAGGCTTTCACCCAGAAACTGTAGTCGCCGTCTTCCAGGCGCGGATAGTTGGCTGTGGTCGATTTCGATGGCTTTGTCCACCCTTCATCGTATCCCAGCAACAGGTACTGATAGGTTACCGATGCAGGGTTAGAATACTGGAGTCCGACAAAATCGAACTGCAGTTTGTATTTTCCGTACGGCAGGACAACGGGTTTGTATGCGTTGTACGGTTCATCGTTGATGAGCACCTGCGAAAGGTTCAGCATGGGCATCTGCTTTTGGGTCTGATCGGCCTTGACGTCGTACAGCATCACGCCGTCGGTCATCCCTATCAGCATTTCACTGTTTTTATTCAGTATCATGGCCAGCGGATTCGCATCTCCGGAGATGCCGTTTTCGATCCCGAAGGTGTTGACCGTAAGCCGCCCGGTATTAATGCTGGTCAGTCCCATGCGGTGCCCGATCCACATGTACCCGTTATCATCGGGCGCCATGGCGTAACAAAAATTCGAACTCAAGCCGTCGTCGGATGTGAGCTGGTAAGTGGTGTCGCGGGCTTCATCGAAAATATAAACGCCTCTGCTGTTGGTGCCCGCCCAAATACGCCCCTGGTCGTCCTCGGTGATCACCGAAAATTCGGTTTCCGATTCGTCCGGCAGGATGAGTTTATAATCGTTTTTGATATCAATCAGCGCATTGCTGTTGGTAGCAACCCAAATCCGGCCTTTCGAATCCATGAAGATATCCCTTATGGCATTATGCGGCAAGCCGCCGTCGGACGTGGCGTATTGCTTTATCTTCCGCCTGGTTTGCAGGTCTATGACCAGCACGCCGTTGCGTGTGGCAACCCATAACTGATCGTCCACGAAAATGAAACTCTGTATGGCGTTGGATAATGAATTTTCTTCGCGGTAGAACTGCGAAATATTTTTGGCGTCTTTGGCCAATTTGTACAACCCGTTCCGTTCGGTACCGATCCACAGGTCGCCGACGCTGTCGGCGCGCAGTACTGTGATCCTGTCGTTTGGCAGGCCATTGGCGCGTCCAAACACAATCGTTTCCGGTTCGGGCTTGGTGATGATCCTGATGATGGCGCCTATTCCTGCAATCCAGTATTCCGAATTATCCACCGACAAAACAGCGGTAGCATTGTTGCCGATAGGGGCCAGCATTTCGAAAAAAGAAAATGCAAGGTTGGTGATACAGGCCACGCCATGTCCGTAGGTAGCAACCCAAAGATTTTGCTGGTTGTCAAAATATACCTGTTTCACATAATCGCTCCCCAAACCGTTGGCGCTGTTATATACGCTTGTTTTCAGGGCGCGCAGGTCTTCTGAAAGATGTACCCGGTAGAGGCCTTCGCCAAAGGTGGATATCCACAGGTTGTCCAGCATATCCTCGTAAACCGACTGCACCTGCGCATCCTGGATTCCGGGAATATCCAGCAGCGATGTCGAAAAATGATTCCCGTCGACGGCAACGTGAAAAATACCGTCACTTTCGGTAGCTATCCAGTATCCGCTATTGTTATTTGCAGGCATGATGGATGTTATCGTCATGTAGGACAACTCCTCGCTCTTAGCGACAAGCGTCATTTCCAACTGATCACTTTTGTATTGATACAGGTACAGTCCGTCCTGCGATCCCACCAGCAGCTTGTCGTCGCCGTCAAAACACATGGCGCTGATCATGATTTCTTCGAAACCTTCCGTAAGACGGTCGATTTTCTTATCGATACGGGTAATGCCTCCGGATTGCGTCGCCGCTAATATTTCGCCCCCAGGCGCCTGGATAATTTGTGTGACGGCTGTTTTGTTGATCGAAGTATCGACCCTGGAAAATTCAACGCCGTCATATTTCACTATTAATCCGTCATAATAACCAAACCAGAGATTACCGTTGCTGTCCCTGAAGGACGAGGTAACATTGGACGCCGGCAAATCGCTGTCCGGAGAAGAAAAACGGAATCCGTCATATCTGCATAATCCCACCCCCGTCGTAAGCCAGATGAATCCGTATTTATCCTGGGCTACGGAGTAGATAAACTGATTACAAAGTCCCTCTTTGGTCGTGTATTGCTGGAATTTGTAAATCTGGGCGATACTGGTACGGCATGGCACCGCAACTATTGCCACAAGAATTATCAACAGCGCCAATGCTCTTTTCATTACCGGTGTCTGTTTTAAGATTGTTGGTTATTGGTTATTTCTTGGCTTTAGTCTTCGTTGATCCAATATTATATTTATACTTGGGAACACCACCAATAGGCGAAGAGTAGAATTTCAACAGGTCCCCCCTCTGGTTACGGACATTGATGACTACGTTATTGTTTTTGATGCCTTTTTTGATAAACTGGAAATCGAGCGATTTGCCTTTCTCTCCTTCTATAATGGCAAATTCACTCTGCGCCCATACATTATCGCCCGACACGGTACAAAACTGTTCGCGCCGTACCTCGGAGATCACGCGGATTACGCCGTCGTTGTCCCAGTCGAAATTTCCCTGCCGGATTTTGGTACATTCCATATCGACATACGGATATATGTGCGATACTTCCTTGGGGTTATCGTGCATACGGAATGAATATTCGAACGAAAAAGCGTTGCCGCCTTCGATGGGTATATTGGCGGTTGCCGAAGTGCTCATGAAATAACGGTACATGTTTCCATCGTCGCCGGTGATGCCATCGCAGATTACCTTGAACATGTAACCGCCATACTGGGGGTCAAACTCGCCTGCCGTAGGATTAAACGGCCCAAAGGTATACCAGTTGTTATCGACTTTGGGATCGACGCCGAAAGTCTTGGTTGCCAGCAGGGTGCCGCTCTTGTAATTGCCTACAGGGTCTGTTCCCTGTGCATCGGGATGCGAAAACGCTTCCTTGCCGCCATATACGGAATACTGCATTTTGGTGTCGAAAGCGCCATTTAATTCATCCCACTTGCCGCCTGTATCCGGATCGAATACGCGGATAAACACCATCCCCTTGTAGGATTCGGGGACGACAAAAAAGAAGGTTTGAGAAAAATCATCATCGCCCCATGATGTGTCGGCCTTGTTGCCGAAAGTCATCAGGAACGGGATATTTTCTTCTTCGGACGGCACTGGCTGTCCCTGTACATTGAATGCTGTCGACATCAGCATCGCAAAAGCGACTAAACTCTTTACGGTAAAGTGATCGAATTTCGGTTCTAACATATTATTTTAAAGTATATCTTTCATGTTCCATGTTCCATTATACGGTTTTTCCCAAAAGATGTTTCATTTGCGGAATTATTTTATGGCAAACGTTTCAGGCGCAAATTTCGGATTTCGCCGGCAGCGAGGTAAGTGCAAAAGGCAAGGGCCGGTGCGGGCATCTTTTATATTTTTTCCAAAAGTACATTAAGATTTCAAAATAGTGTATTTTTGCGTACAATAATTCTGATAATTTAAAAATATTGAGAAATCAAAAATTGCTCATGCCGCTGATCAGATTCGAAAATGCCACATTCCGAAAATTCCAATATACGGTTTTCCCCGATACCAGCTGGGAAATGAATGAAGGCGAGAATTGGGCTATTGCAGGTGGCAACGGCTCCGGTAAAACCACGTTCCTCGAAGCTGTCGAAGGCCGTTTGGTAAAGGTAAAAGGCTGTACAGAATACTGCCTGCACGGAGCCAACGGGATAATAGACCAGGAACCGCACCATTTGATCGCCTCCGTGTATTTCAATGATCATTCGATTAACTATGGCAATTTTTACTACCAGCAACGTTATCATGCTACCGAAACCGATGGGATCGTCACTGTGCGCAAATACCTTGGATTGAACACAGGCGAGGCATTACCCGAGTTGGAAGCATTGGACATTCAGCGATTGTTGGATATGGAAATCATCAAACTATCCAATGGACAGTTCAAAAAGATGCTGATTGCAAAAGCCCTTCTCAAAAAACCGCGATTGCTGTTACTCGACAACCTTTACACGGGGTTGGACACCAAGGCAAGGGATTACATTTCAGACACGTTATGCCAGGTTACCGGCATGGGCACACATGTGATCATGGTAGCGGGTGATGACGGGATACCCGGTATCATTACCCATGTAATGGAGGTCGAACACTTCATTGCCAGACAATTATCGACACGAAAAGATTACGTAGCCCGGCAATCTGCTCCCGGACAAACCCCATCTCCACCACACCTCCCCGCTGCGCCCTCAAAGACATTCGAAATAGCCGTCATGCTGGATAAGGCGACCATCACTTACGGTGATACCACAGTGCTGGATCATGCCGAATGGACTGTCCGCCACGGTGAAAAATGGGCGCTGACAGGGCCCAACGGGGCAGGTAAGTCCATACTGCTGAGTTTGATTTTTGCGGATAACCCGCAGGCTTATGCCAATAAGATCACCCTGTTCGACCGTCGGCGGGGTACAGGGGAGAGCATTTGGGATATCAAAGACCGCGTGGGGTTCGTGTCGCCCGAAATGCATGTTTATTTCCGGCAGGACCGGACGTGCAGCGAAACAGTTTTAAGCGGATTACAGGAAAATCCATACAAAAAGACAGTAATTACCCGCGATATTGTTGCCGTAATGGAAGGCCTGTTCGATTATTTTTCCGTAACTCACCTTACCGGCGCTCTTTTTCAACGAGTATCCACCGGCCAGCAAAACATGCTGCTATTGATACGGGCTTTGTTGAAAAACCCGCCCATGCTGGTATTGGATGAGCCGTTCCAGGGAATGGACGCCCATACCGTAGAGTTGGCAAAACATTTACTGGATGCATACTGTCGCGAAAGGACTTTAATCTTCGTATCGCATCGCCCGAATGAAATTCCCGACTGTGTCAACAGGCATTTGAATATCGAAAAAGGTAAAATTATACCTTCGCACCGGGTTTTAGATATAGCCTTGTAATTTGTACACAATAATTCCGATCCATTCGTTCATCACGCGCTCCCAGTATTTAAGCGCGGAGGGCTCGGGGCGCAACCAGTCCGCCCAATAAACTTTGTCGTAGCGGGCGATATGTTCCGCCGGGAAAGCGTCAGGGTTCAGTCCGGCCTTGCGGAAACAGCCCAGCGACCGTTTCATGTGCAGCGCCGAAGTAATCAACACGCATGTAGCGCCGGGTTGGTTTGCAGTTACCAGTTCCGCGCTGAATACTGCATTCTCATGTGTGTTTCTTGATCTCGTTTCGGTTAATATGGCGCTGTCAGGGATACCCATCGCAATAAGCGCATCGCGCACCGCAGCCGCCTCGGATTTGGTATTTTCGGCGCCTCCGCCGCTGATGAGTATTTTCCCGGTTTTCCCCTGTCGGTATAGCGAAACGGCTTGCCAGAGGCGATCGCCGGCATCGGTAAGTTCAATATTATCCGAACCGGGCAGATAGCGTGCAAAACCGCCCAGTACGATGCCGATATCATAGACAGGTAAAGTCTCGATGGCAACAGGCGCCGGCTCCCACAATTTCAAAGCGATATTGATAGCAAAAGGATTGGTAAATACCAGCAAGATGACCAATGACGCGATTAATGAAAATCTTTTCAATTTTGGCTTTCGCCAGGATACGGCTATCAGCATCAACACAACCAACCACGTCAGCGGCTTGGCCAAGAGGCCGATAGTTTTCGAAAGAATAAAAAACATTTGAAGGTAAAGAATTAAAAGTAAAGAACATCAACTCGTCACTTACTATGATTTGCTGACTCTTTTCAAGTATCCCCAGTAGAAAATAACAATGGAAAACACTCCGATGGTTACGGCCGAATCGGCGACATTGAATACCGGGCGGAAAAACAGGAACGGTTCGCCGGCATTAAACGGAAACCAACCGGGATAAGCGCCCCGGAAGATCGGGAACGAAAGCATATCCACTACGCAACCGTGGAGGAACGGCGCATAACCGTCGGACGACAGTTGTGAAACACCCGGATAGCTGACGTACGTGCCAAGTTCAGTATTGAATGTGGTGCCCGAGTCAAAAATCAGCCCGTAGAACGCACAGTCAATCATGTTACCGATAGCGCCCGCCAATATCAGGGCCACGCACAAGATAAAACCTTGCGGCGCCTTTTCGCGGATGAGCGCCCGCACATACCATATAATAGCCACAATCGCTGCCAACCGGAAGAGACTCAGGAATACCTTCCCGCTTTTGCCTCCAAGTTCCCAACCAAAAGCCATACCGGGGTTTTCAACAAAATGAATCAGGAACCAGTTGCCAAATACCGCAAAATCCTGCCCGATGGACATATGTGTCTTAATCCAGAATTTGAGAATTTGGTCGATGAATAGAATGATGAATACTAAAATGATCGCTTTCCAGGCTACTGGCAATTTCATTCGTTTTGGATGATTAAGGTCAATATTCAAAAGCCGCAAACTTAGCTAAAAATCATGAATTTTCATTATGACTGCTCAGGTAAAATGTCAGAGGACACTTACAATAAATCGCTTGCCAGTTCAGCAAGTTTACTGCGCTCGCCTTTTAACAGATTGATGTGTGTGAAGATCGACTGGTTTTTCATTTTATCGGCGAGGTACGACAGTCCGTTGGATTGCGCATCGAGATAAGGCGAGTCGATTTGCTCAATATCGCCGGTCATTACTATTTTGGCGCCTTCGCCGGCACGGGTAATGATGGTTTTTACTTCGTGCGGCGTCAGGTTCTGCGCTTCGTCCACAATAAAGAACGTTTCGGACAGGCTTCGCCCGCGGATGTACGCCAGCGCCGACAATACCAGCGTCTCGTTTTTCAGCATCTCCTCTATTTTCCGGTATTCTGCGCCGCTCTGTTTCAGGTGTTGCCTGATCACGCCCAGGTTATCGAACAGCGGTTGCATGTACGGTTCAATTTTGTCCCTGGCCGATCCGGGGAGGAATCCCAGGTCGCGGTTGGCCAAGGGAACGATCGGGCGTGCAAGGTAAATCCGGGGGTACTGTTGGTTTTGCGCCAGGGCGGCAGCCAGGGCCAACAATGTTTTTCCCGTACCGGCTTTCCCGGTAATGGCAATCAATGGTATTTCGGGACGCAGCAAAGCGTCCATACAGAATGTCTGCTCGGCATTACGCGGCTCGATACCGAAACAGCGATGTTTGTCCACACGTTCGATCCTGCCGCTGACGCTGTTGTAGTAGCCCAAAGCTGTTGACTGCCCGCAATCGAAGATATAATACGCATTACCTTTCGGTAGTCCTTTCAATTTAAAATCCTTAGCCGGAACGCCGTCATGCGATTCGTACAGCCTGGAGACGAGTTCGACGGTACAGGGCGCAGTTTCGGCAATCTTGTACAGTTCCGCTATGTTCTGAACCTTATCACTTTTATAGTCCTGCGCCAACAACCCCACGGATTTGGCTTTCATGCGCAGGTTGATATCCTTGGTAACCAGGATCACCTGCCGGTCGGGATGCGACGTTTTTACATGTTCGGTAATGGCTAAGATCCGGTGATCGGGCGTTTCTTCGGGAAACGAGCGTTTCAGTTCCGGCGAGAACGGCTTACCGGTTTCGATACTCAACTTTCCCATTTTTTTCCCGAGCCTGATGCCGCCGTTGAACATTTCGTCGCCGGCAATCTTATCCAATTCGCGGGCAAATTCGCGGGCATTGTAATTGATCTGGTCGTTTCCTTTTTTCATCTTGTCCAACTCTTCCAAAACGACAATGGGAAGCGCCAGGTCGTTGTCCTGGAAATTGTAAATACACATATAATCATGCAATACTACGTTGGTATCGAGTACAAAAATTTTGGAGGATGCTAATGTCTTAACCATGTTGAAAGGA
>JAISDP010000019.1 GCA_031264715.1 Bacteroidales bacterium | reverse complement strand
TTTTTGGCAATCGTGGCTATTTCCGCAGGCATGGTGGCCGAAAACAACAATGTGTTGCGGTTGTCGGGAATTTTTGCAAGTATCTCGTTGATACTGTCCACAAAGCCCATATGGAGCATCTCGTCGGCTTCGTCGAGGACTACCTTGCTCACGTGTTCCAGTCTGGCGGCTTTGCGGTTGATCAGGTCGCACAGGCGGCCGGGAGTGGCCACAATGATGTGTACGCCTTTCTTCAGGGCGCTGATTTGCCGCTCGATGCTTGCGCCGCCATAAACGGCAAGGATATGAATATTATCCACATACCGGGCATAATCCTGCAAATCATCGGTAATTTGTACGCACAATTCGCGTGTAGGCGCCAGGATTAATGCCTGCGTATGTCGGGATTCAAGGTCGATTTGCTGAATAACCGGGATGCCGAAAGCCGCCGTTTTGCCGGTACCTGTCTGCGCCAGGGCAACGATGTCGGTTGCGTTTTCGAGCAGGAGCGGAACCACTTTTTCCTGCACGGGCATGGGCTGTTCGAATCCCAACTCGTATAAAGCCTTGAGAATGGAAGGCGAGATATTTAATTCTTCGAAAGTCATTGATTTTTATAAAACAGGAGATTGGAAAATTTATCCGTCCTCCAAAAATGAAGGCGCAAAGGTAGCATTAAGTAATTCAAAATTCAAAATTATTCACAGGCCGCCCCTGCGCCAACCGAAACAATTCAAAATTCAAAATTCAAAATTCAACATTATTCACAGGCCGCCCCTACGCCAACCGGAACAATTCAAAATTCAAAATTCAAAATTCAAAATTACTCACGGGATGATTACGCTGTATATTTCGCTCCACGGGCCTTTTTCGCCTACGGTGTTTTCCCACCTCATTGCGAAATAAAGGGTTTTCCCCCGCTGATCCCCGCTGAAAACAAGTTCCAGCGGCGTGTGCGTGTCAAAGGAGCTGTTAATAAGCTGCGACCAGTCTTTCGGCGGCGCGTCGAGCACAGACCATTTCAGTTCGGCGCCGTGTACGCCTTTCGGTTTTGCCGTGCCGTTTTTGTTGATGTCGCGATAGTGGACTGTAACGATAGCGGGCTTTGAAGTGTCCGTCGTAGCCACAATGACTGTATCCGGCCTGGATGGATGCGTTTTTCCGCCCGACGAATGTTTCGGGAGTCCCATTGCCAGCAAATCGGCATCGCTTACCAGGGGGTTATTTTTCAGATAACCCGTGTAGAGCTGCCTGTACACTTTTACAAAATCTTTTTTGGAAACCATCAGTCCGGCGGTTTTCGTTACAGTACGTTCCGCCGGATTGAGCCAGTCTTCAAACGAGGCATTGAATATGTCGTGCCGCGGAATAAAATCCGAACCGTACCATGCAAGCGAAGAGCCTGCAATGCCAATCCGGTCAAGAATTGCCGGAGTCAAATACCCGACAGTTAGATTCCCCTGGTTATACAGGAGTTCATGGTTACTCGGCAACCAGTCTAATCTTGCGCTCATAATTACTTATTGTTTTAATTTAAAGAATAAAAAATATAATTTGCAGATAATCTGTTGATTCCTGTCTTTCCGAAATCAATTGAGGAGTTCTCGAAGTCAATTGAGGAATTTCCAAGGTCAGTTGGGGAGTTCCCAAAGTCGATTGGGGAGTTCCCAAAATCAGTTGGGGAGTTCCCAAAATCAGTTAGGGAGTTCCCAAAATCAGTTGGGGAGTTCCCAAAGTCAGTTAGGGAGTTCCCAAAGTCAATTGGGGAGTTCCCAAAGTCAGTTTGGGAGTTCCCAAAATCAATTGGGGAGTTCCCAAAGTCAGTTTGGGAGTTCCCAAAATCAGTTGAGGAGCTTCCGAAATCCTTCGTTTTAGATAATTGTGCGCTTGTTTTCTTTAAAATTATTTCTTTCCGAAACAGGATAAAAAATGTTCCCTCCTGTATTGCAGCGTCTATTCGACGGGAATCAAACCGGATTCCATAAGTCGTGTCTTTATATGACAAATGTATCTTACATTTATTACATTCCTGTAAAATTAATTTATCAACAGTACAACTCATTTCGATCTTTTTAATCTTTTTTAATTTAATTTTAAAACCCGTTATACAAAAACAGGAAGAAATGGATACAAATATATGGAAAATTTTTTTAATACAAGCGATGCACGCTTTTTGTTCAAATTTTTTTTTGAGGCGCTCTGAAAAATATTTATACCGGTTAAAATTGAAAATCGCGGACTGACGCGTAAAATCCGTTTACAGCCTTTGCAGGAAATGCCGGAATCAAGTTGATCACTGTATGCGGATAACCAAAAAAAGACTATCTTCGCAGGTCATAAAATCGACGTTAATAATAAATCAATTCATGAAAAGGTTTTTCGCAGTTTTTTCGCTGGCGGCTGTTATGTTTTTCCCGTTGTACGGGCAATATCCGGAAACGGTCAAACCCGTAAAGAACGTAATCGTAATGATTCCCGACGGCACATCAATCGGTGTGGTTTCGGCAGCCCGCTGGTATAAAAAGTACAATAAGACGGGCAGCGGCCTGAACCTCGACCCGTATATGTGCGGCAGCGTGTCCAGCTTCTGTTCCAATGCGCCTATCGGCGATTCGGCGCCCACCACATCGTGCTACATGACCGGAGTTCCGCAGCAGGCCGGTAATGTAGCCACTTATCCGGTTGCCAGTCCGGAGAAAGACCTTGTTCCGCTTGATGCAACGATGGCATACCAGCCGCTGGTTACGGTTCTCGAAGCCGCCCGCATCCTGCAGGGCAAATCAACCGGGCTGGTGGTAACCTGCGAATTTCCTCATGCTACACCGGCCGACTGTTCCGCACACTATTACAATCGCGGCAACTACAATTACATCGCCCCGCAAATAGCCTATAATAACCTGGACGTGGTTTTCGGCGGAGGAAACAGCATCGTGACCGACGATATGAAGGCGCATTTCAAAAGCAACGGGACCACGCTGATCCAAAACGACGCGGAAGCCTTCCGCAATTACCGCGGATATGGTAAGCTGTGGGCGCTGTTCGGTGCGATGAACCTGCCTTTCGACCTCGACCGCGACCCTGCAAAAGTGCCGTCGCTGGAAGAGATGACCCGTAAGGCCCTGGAAATATTGTCGAACAACAAAAACGGTTTCTTCCTGATGGTGGAAGGCAGCGAGATCGATCACGCAGCCCATGCCAATGATGCCGTCGGGTGTATTACCGAATTTATCGCTTTCGACAATGCAGTGGGAGCAGTTATGGAATTTGCCCGCAAAAACGGGGAAACAGCGGTTATCATCCTGCCCGACCACGGCAATAGCGGCTTTACGATTGGCCGCAGGGGATGCGGCGGCTCGCAGTCAAGCCTTGAGGATCTTTTTGGCCAGGTATCGCAATACAAAAAAACGGCTTCCGGTATCGAAAGCATCTTGAAAGTTACCCCGCCCGACCAGATCAAAACGGTTTTCAAGCAATACACCCGTATCGATTTAACCGACGAAGAAGTAAAAACAATCCTGGAATCGAAAGATTATGCCATAGGCGACTATACCCAGGTGAGCAACAACCGGAACATGCGCTACAGTATTATCGAGATCATGAATGTGCATACATGTTTCGGTTTTACCTCCGGAAGCCACACTGCCGAAGAGGTTTTCCTGGCTGCCTGGCACCCGTCGGGCGACCGTCCCACGGGGCATGTCGCCAACATGCAGATCAACGAATACCTGTGCAAAGCAATGGGGTTCAAAATCTCGCTGCCCGACCTTACCCGGAAAATTTTCGCCAAACATGCCGATGTACTGGCCGGGTTGAAATACGGGATCGCCGTCAAGGATAACTTCCCGGTCTTAACCGTTGAAAAAGGCGGGAAAACGCTATCGGTACGCGCATTCAGTTCGGTAGCCTACCTGAACGGCAAACCGGTCGACCTGGGTTCGGTTACCGTATATGTGGACAAAAACGAAACGTTTTACCTTCCGGATGACATCCTGAAAAAGGCCGGATTATAGGCAGGACACCGCTTCCACTCCCCCTTTCCCGTGGAGGGAAGCCCCCGACAAAACAGGAAAAGTATTGGAAAATGAATAATTTTTATATCTTTGCAGCGTAAATCATGGCTTTAACAGCCCCGATACGATGGTACACGGCCTCATAGTTCAAGGGATAGAACGGAAGTTTCCTAAACTTTAAATTCCAGTTCGAGTCTGGGTGAGGCTACGAATTGCACGAATGATTACAAATTCTGCGAATTGCACGAATTATTGCAAATAACACCGGTAATAATCAGTGAAATCATACCACAACGAATTGCACGAATTATTCATTGGTGAAATTCGTTTCAATCAATGAAATTCGTAATTTTGGTTTTAATTAATCTGCTGTCTGCTGTAGCATTACGGAGGGCGGGAAGAGGTCAGATAAAATCATCTAAGGTAATGAAACGTTTTTTTGTTTTTTCGATCGTTTTGCTTTTTGCAGCGGCCAGCATGAAGGCACAGGGCAAGTTCGGCTATATCGACCAGTGGAAAACCATCAACAAGCTAATGGATGGTATTTTACCGCAATCGGCTTTGCCCGAAATTGAAAAACTGCAGCAGGCCGCGCTCAAGGACAAGGCATACGGGCAACTGATCAAAGCGGTAATGACGCGAAACGCCTGCCTGCAGCTAACCGAAGAAAAACCGCAGGTGGCCGTCATCAACAGCTTGAAAAAGGATGCCGAAACGATACCCTTTCCTGCCAAATCGATGGTGTATTCGCTCACTGCCGACGCCTGCCTGAATTATTACACCCGGAAAATGCACGAACGGACAGCATTGACGGAAGGTGCGGAAAGCGACGACATCGAAACGTGGGATGCCGCCCGCCTGATCCGCGAAGCAGTGTATTATTACAGTCTTTCGCTAATAGACCCGGTACTGTTGCAGAAAATACCTGTCGACGAATTTAAGGAAGCGTTCGAAGGCGATGCCTCTACACGCTACCTGTGTCCTACCCTGTACGATTTTCTGGCACGCCGGGCTATTGATGCATACATGACCGACGGCTTACGGATTGCCAACTTTTCGCAGGCGAGCGTGATTGACAATCCCGCCTGCTTCGGCGATGCGCAAAGTTTCATCGAACTGTCCATTCCGGCGACAGATTCATTGGCGCCGGCTTATTTGATCTTGAAGCTTTTCCAGGAACTTACCGCCTTCCGCCTGTCGCAAAACGATATCAATTCCTTGACGGATGTGAACCTGAAACGGTATGCCTACCTGAAAGACCATGGAAATTTCGATGATGTGGCCGCAGTTTATGAGGATGCAATGGAAAACCTGGTAGAAGCATGTGCCGGGCAAAAAATATGGGGAAAGGCAGCATACACGCTGGCAGTTTATCACAAGCAGTGCGGAGAAAAAAATACCCGGCAGTATAAACATTCCCTGGTAGATGCCGTGAACCTGTGCCGCAAAATAGAAAAAGACGCGCCACTGGAGGACGACCGCAAGCTGGCGGCAGATATGCTCAAGGAATTAACGCAACCCGATGCAAATATTTTCGTCGCGAATACTCTTATCCCGCACACGCCGGCGCTGGCAATGATCACCTACAGGAATCTGCACGCCGCCTGCCTCAGTATTTATCGTTACAACCCGGAAGAACCGGAAGAATTTTCCCGGTTGGAGGATTTGAAAAATGATGCACAGGGATTCCTTTCGAGACAGGAAAAAATGGCTTCGCACTCCATTGTACTGCCGGCACAAACCGATTACCGGAAACATTCATTCGAGATAAAGATCGACACACTGCCTGCAGGGAATTATTTGCTGGTGGTGTCGGATAAAAGCAATCCGGCCAGGGACAAATTGTCTGTGCTAACTTTCCATGACGTGCAGGTAACCGGCATTAAGCTACTGCAACGCGTGCAGAGCAGCGGCAATATAGAGGCATATGTGGTGGATGCCCGCTCGGGTAAACCATTGCCCAAGGCGCAGGTGGCTACAATACACCGTGTTTATGACCAGGGGCAAAGCAAGTATACATATATCCCCGGAGACACCTTGCTTACAGACACCTGTGGTATCGTTGTCCTGCCGGGTATTAAGGAATACGGCAGTACAAAGCTTCGCATTTCATATAATGGTGAAGAATTGACTAAGGATGTACTGTTTGTTTATTCGGGGCAGGAACAAAAAGCTGCTGTGCGTACGGCGCTCTTCACCGACCGCGCCATCTACCGTCCCGGACAGACGGTTTATTTCAAGGGACTGATGTACGAAACCGACGACGGACAGAACGCAGTCATGCCGAAAACAAAGACCGTCGTCCAGCTGATGGATGTAAACGGCAAGGAATTGACCAGCCAGGAATTTATAACCAGCGAATACGGTTCGTTCAATGGCAGTTTCACGCTTCCGCAAGGAGCGCCCAACGGGTATATGACCATCAGTAACGAACGGTACGGTTCCGTTGGCATCCGTGTGGAAGAATACAAGCGTCCTACCTTCGAAATAATCATGGATCCCGTCACTGCCGATTATGTACTGGGCGACACGATAACGCTGACCGGTATCGCCAGGGCGCTGGCGGGCTATCCTGTGGACGGCGCCAGGGTCGAGTTCAGTGTAATGCGGCGCCGGCAGTACCGTCCATTTAAAATGATGGTTTATCCGCCGCGGAGAAACGACCGGCATATTACCACGGGCGCCTTGTACACCGGCAGCAGGGGACAGTTCACCGTCAAATTCCCCGCTAAGGCCGAAGACATTAAAATGGATGACAACGGCATCTATCGTTATCAGATGAATGTGGACATAACCGATAATAATGGCGAAACGCGGAGCGTCATGCAGGAAGTGGCGCTCAGTCGCGTGCCTTTGCTGGTCGAACACCAGGTTCCGGAAAAGATTTTCGTGGGCGATCCGTCGGTCGACAGCCTGAAGTACCCGTTGAAAATCACCAACCTTAACGGTAAGGCTGTAGCGGCCAGCGTACAGGTGGAAGTATGGGCGCTCAAAAGTCCCGGACGTCTGCTCCGTAACCGTTTATGGCAGCAGCCCGACACATTTGTGATGCCGCACGACGAGTTTGCAGCGCTTTTCCCCAATGATCCGTATGCAGCCGAGGACCAGCCATCATCCTATGCAAGGGAAAGCCGCGTGGCTACGCTCCAGGCAACTACCCCGAAAGATACCGGGATCGATCTCGGCATTTTGCGGGATGCACCGTCGGGCTGGTATTTCGTTAAATTGAAAACCACCGGGGCTCATAATGCCACAGTCGCTGATTCGGTCTTCATACAGTTGCAACAGGGCAATGCGCCCATCATATCCATGAAAGAATGGGTTGCTGCAGTGAAAGATAGCGGCGAACCGGGCGACGTGGCCGTATTCCGTATTGCCGGCGGCAACGATTCATCGTTCATACGCTGCGATGTGCTTTTCAAGGACCGGGTAGTAGAGCGCAAATGGCTGATTGCAGGACGTATCCCGCAGGAATTGCGTTTCCCGATTTCCGAAACCTTCCGCGGAGGCTTTGCCGTGGCGTTTGCTATGGTACAGGATAATCGTGAATATGTTGCATTGCAGGAAATCAAAGTGCCTTACACCAACAAGGAACTGGATATTGCATTTACTTCCTTCCGGGGACAATTGCTCCCGGGCGAGAAGGAAAAATGGACGCTGGCCGTAAAGAACAAAAAAGGTGAACGCGAGGCTGCCGAAATGGTAGCAACTTTATATGATGCGTCATTGGATCAGTTTGCGAAGCTCCACTGGAAAAATTATTTTTATCCCAACCGTTCGCATGATCGATTTGGGTGGAAAATGCCGTATTTCTCCTTGTCCGGTTCACAAAACATGATGATCCGCGACGATTACCGTGCAGGCAGTTATAAGTCGGATTATGAGCGGCTGATCGGGCAGAACCCGGGCGAGGTGCAAATAATGATAAGGGGTGTGTCGGCAAAATACAGGGCAGGAGCTGTTGCCAATGACGACGTTTTTTCAATGGCTGCAAGTGAAGAAACCGGGAGGAATGAAACTTCAGCAGTTGAACCGTTGAATACCGCGGAAGAAAAGACCCTGTCTCCTGCCGCTATCCCCCTCCGCACCGATTTCTCCGAAACCGCATTTTTCTATCCTGAGCTTCGCACCGGCGAAAAGGGCGAAATACTGGTAGAATTTACCGTTCCCGAAGCGTTGACGCGGTGGAATATGTTGGGATTTGCCCATACCAAAGATTTCAAGACAGGCCGTACCGCCGGCAGCCTCATCACGCAAAAGCAGGTAGCCATCAGCGCCAACCTGCCGCGGTTCTTCCGGGCGGGCGACACATTGACGCTTTCGGCCAAGGTGAACAACCTCACCGAAAAGGATATGACCGGCAAAGCATTGCTACGCCTCTACGACGCTTTCACCATGCAGCCGGTGGATGTCCAGATGCTGCAAACGGACGGTACGCAATCGTTCGCCGTAAAAGCCGGGCAAAGTGCAGCCGTACAGTGGAAGCTGGCAGTTCCCGCTACGTTGCAGGCCGTCGCCTGCCGCCTCACGGCACAGGCCGGCAACCATACGGACGGCGAGGAACGGAGCGCGCCGGTACTCGGTAACCGCACATTGGTAACCGAAACGATGCCCTTCATGGTACGCGGCGACCAGCGCGAGGATTTCCGGTTCGACCGCCTGGCCGATTACAGTTCGGGCACCTTGAAAAACCATCGCCTGACACTCGAATATACATCGAACCCGGCGTGGTATGCCGTGCAGGCGCTTCCGTACCTTATGGAATATCCCTACGACTGCGCCGAACAGACCTTTGTACGGTTCTATGCCAATACACTGGCTACCACCGTGGTTAACAGTTCGCCTAAAGTGAAGCAAATCTTCAACCAGTGGCGTTCGCTGCCCGACAGTAAAGCGCTGGTGTCGAACCTTGAAAAGAACGGGGAGTTGAAACAGGCATTGCTCGAAGAAACGCCATGGGTGATGCAGGCAGTCAACGAAACCGAACGCAGGAAACGCATCGGCCTGCTGTTCGACCTCAACCGCATGGCCAATGAGCAAAAGACCGCGCTGGACAAGTTGAAAGCGATGCAGGGCGCCAATGGCGGGTTCCCGTGGTTTGCGGGACAGCCTGAAGACCGTTTCGTTACGCAGCACATTGTAGCGGGATTGGAACACCTGCGCATCCTCAATGCATTACCCCGCACCGAGGATGTCAATACCCTGGTAGAGCAGGCGATGGAATATTGCGATGTTCGTATCAGGGAAGATTACAAAAACGCCCAAAAAAGAGCGGAAGAACGCACCGGACGTGGCGAGCAAGGCGGACGCCTGCAAATCAACCGTACACAACTGCATTATCTTTATACATGCAGTTTCTCGCAACATTATTCGCCGGACCAGCAGTCATTCGACTTCTACATGCAGCAGGCCGAAAAATCGTGGGCACGCTTCAATGTATACGAGCAGGCAATGATTGCACTGATCATGTATCGTTTCGGCAAGCCCGACGTGGCGCAGAGTATCCTGCGTTCGCTCAAGGAACGTGCGCAAACAGGCAATGACCTGGGCATGTACTGGGCCGACCATGCCGGATACTTCTGGAACGAATCGCCGGTGGAAACGCAGGCCATGCTCATTGAAGCGTTCAACGAAGCAGGGAGCGATACGCGCGCCGTTAATGAAATGAAGATATGGTTGTTGCGCAACAAGCAAACCACCGATTGGAAAACCACCAAGGCCACTTCCGAAGCCATTTACGCCTTGCTGTCCACCGGCGACGAACTGCTTGGCGATAAGAATGAACCGCTGGACATCCGTATCGGCGGCAAGCCCTTGAAAAAAGCAGTGAAAGAGCCATTACGTCCCGAAGCGGGCACAGGCTATGTGAATACTTCGTGGACCGGCAACGACGTGCATAAGGGCCTGGCTAACCTGCGCATTACCAACCCCAACAGCAACATCATGTGGGGCGCCATGTACTGGCAGTATTTCGAGGATATGGACAAGACCACCTCCACCGAAACCAATCTGCAGATAACCAAAAAACTGTTCATCAAGCGAAGCACGGCTAAAGGTAAAATCCTGGAACCTGTTACCGGCAGCAACTGTCCGCACGTGGGCGACGTGATAACTGTCCGCATGGAGTTGCGTGCTGATCGCGATTTTGAATATGTGCACCTGAAAGATATGCGCGCAGCAGGATTCGAACCGGTGAATACCTTATCGGGTTACCGTTTCCAGGATGGCCTGGGATATTACGAAAGCATCAAGGACGCATCGGTGAATTTCTTTATCAGTTATCTCCGCAAGGGAACATACGTGTTCGAGTATGACCTGCGGGTAGCCAATGCCGGCGATTTTTCCAACGGCATCACCACGTTCCGGTGCATGTATGCGCCAGGGTTCAATGCGCACAGCGAAGGCGTCAGGGTAAAAGTTTCTTCACAGTAACTGCCCGGTATGTCTTTCCGGTCAATGTTAGCACCTGATCAGGCAAGAGCCGGACGAATAACCGCCTCCGAAAACAGACAGGCACACCGAATCGCCTTTTTGGAATCTTCCGGTATTTTGGGCAAAAACCAGCAACGCGCTCACCGAACCTGTATTACCCAATTCGCTGATGTTGCTCAACGATTTTTCTTCGGGTATGCCCAATTCCTTCACCACATAACTCAATATCCGCATGTTGGCCTGGTGACCGATGAACCATGTCAGGTCAGACAGCGACAGTTTGTTCCGTTCAACAATTTCCTTCGTATTTTGCGAAATGTAGGTACAAGCCTGCATGAATACGTCTTTGCCCTTCGGCATCAGTATTCCCTCTTTCGGGTTGAGGGATACGCCGTTCGGACCATAACCCACATGGCCAAGACCCTGCGTTTCGATGTCGATCACTTCGGCTTCCTTGTCGGAATACCTGTCTTTCGAAAAGAAAAAGACCGCAGCGGCATCGCCCCACAGGTGCCCCGACTTGGGATCGGTTTCGTTGTAATAGGTGGAATTGCGGTCGGCTGAAATCAGCAGCGCCTTGGTCGCCAGTCCCGTATTAAAAAATGAACCAATGATTTCCATTGCGTTAATGGCCGAGGAACATGCCGAGGAAAGATAAAAAACCCGCGCTTTCTCGATTTGGAACTCCCGTTGCATCACATGGGCGGTAGTACCTACGGTATCCGACGGCGTGTAGGAAGCAAAAATAATCAGGTCGACTTCTCTGATATCATATGGAAGTCCCTGAATAGCATGATGCACCGCTTTGCTGCACATCACATTCATCGTTTCCTCTTCTGTGGCTTTCGAACGCGATAAAATTCCCGTCCTTTGGTAGATCCAGTCGCTGGTTAACCCGTTTACTTCTAAAAAATAGTCATTAGAAATCCTTTTTTCCGGGATAAAGTATCCCGTTGAATTAATGAACATTGGATTTATATATTGCTGGTTATTCTAATCTTTTTCCTGATAAAAATTGCGTAAATTTCGTAAAAAACATGAAACTTCACAAAACAGTACGGCACAACATGCGTTAATTGCAAGCTTTTTGATGGATAATCCATGTGAAATTATTTGATTAATAAACATTTAAAATTTAACAAATTGTAAGAAATAAAAACTTCCGCATAATTTGTACCTTGTTGAACAGGCAATAAATTTGAAAAACAACTTCAAATCTCATACCAAATAGCATGTGCTGCCCAATTTATCTTTCAGCAATATTTGACATATATTTGTTTCTTATTTCAAGTCAAATGGATACAGTGTTGCAGTTTCTTTGCCGGGCAGGGTCGATTCCACCGGTATCAATGCGCAGATTGGCCATCCTCATACGCCGGTTCGGTCGGATCGCCGACAGGTAGCCTGTCTAAAGAGGTGATTTTATAATCCCCGTTGATATTACGGTATTTGATATCGCCGCCCGTCACGATGTTCTGTACCGACAAAATGTTGAAGTAAAATAATTTACCAAACATTTTGCCATATACAATTAATCGTTTTAGCATTTTTCTTTGCTAAACTGATGAATCTTTTCTACATTTGTCACGGTATCTTAACAGATGCGTACAGTGGACGATGGTTCCTGTGGCGGATGGATTGCTTCGGCCACTGATCCGGTAAAGTTCCTGGCTAATATTCAAGAAATAAGTATTCGTTTAGAGGGCGAAATAAATCACATTAAGGGCGTTGCTTTAGTATGGCTTTGTAGCAAGCCTGCATATTTAATTGTGTAGAAACAGTTAAACGATTAATATATGGACAATAAGTTAGTAATAGGTGTAGATTATGGCACAGACTCGTGCCGTGCGTTATTGGTAGATATAGCAACAGGCAAGGAATTGGCGACATCAGTCATGCATTATCCCCGGTGGAGTAAGGGTCTCTATTGCGATCCCGGGAAGAATCAATACCGGCAGCATCCGCTTGATTACATCGAGAGTTTGGAATATGTGATACGCGATGTGCTAAGTAAAAATGCAGGATATGCGCCTTGTGTAAAAGCCATTTCCATAGATACAACAGGCTCAACCCCTGTCGCAGTCAATCAGGAAGGAGTGCCGCTGGCTTTATTACCCCGGTTTGCCGAAAACCCCAATGCGATGTTTGTCTTGTGGAAAGACCATACGGCAGTGGCGGAAGCTGATGAAATCAACCGCCTGGCGCATCAATGGGATGGAGTGGACTATACCAGATACTCGGGCGGTATCTACTCTTCCGAATGGTTTTGGGCCAAACTGCTGCATGTTTTGCGGGATGATCCGGAAGTGGGAAAGGCGGCATTTTCATGGATGGAGCACAGCGACTGGATGCCTGCATTGCTTTGTGGAAAAACAAACCCTGCGACGCTGAAAAGAAACAGGTGTACCGCAGGGCACAAGGCGATGTGGCATGAGGAATGGGGCGGTTTCCCTGCCGAGTCCTTTTTCGCGGGCCTGCATCTTCAAATGGCAGCGATCAGGAAAAACATGAACGATGTTACCGTTACGAGCGATCACGCATTAGGTACATTAACGCAGGAATGGGCGGATCGTTTAGGTTTGAACCCCTCTGTACTGGTCGGCGTCGGCGCACTTGACGCGCATATCGGCGCAGTGGGAGGCGGCATCAAGCCCTATTACCTGAGCAAGGTAATAGGAACATCGACCTGCGACATGCTGGTAGCGCCCCTGGACGAGATGAAAGGCATTTTTGTGAAAGGAATATGCGGGCAGGTTGATGGCTCCATCATCCCGAACATGCTGGGAATGGAAGCAGGGCAATCGGCTTTTGGCGACATTTACGCATGGTTGAAAAAGTTATTGATGTGGCCGGTTGAAAATATCCTGGAACATGCCGGGAGTATGAAAGGCCTTGATGTCGACAGTTTAATTGAAGAAATATCCGCACAAATCATTCCGAAGCTGACGGAAGAAGCCGGAAAAATCGAATTGACAGAAAGCAGCATGATCGCCTTGGATTGGATGAACGGACGGCGTACACCCGACGCCAACCAGACATTAAGAGGTGCCATAGCGGGGCTGACCCTGGGAACGGATGCTCCCCGGATATTCAGGGCGCTGGTCGAAGCCACTGCATTCGGGTCAAAGGCAATTGTCGACCGGTTCATGAAAGAAGGCGTCCGGATTGATGGTATTATTGCTTTGGGAGGTGTGGCGCAAAAATCGCCTTTTACCATGCATATCCTGTCGGACGTCATAGGAACGCCCATAAAAGTAGCCGCATCGGAGCAGACATGCGCTTTGGGAGCAGCCATGTGCGCAGCCGTGGTTGCAGGCGGGTATCCTACGGTTGCTGATGCCCAAAAAGCAATGGGGCAAGGTTTTGCTTGTGAATATGTCCCGAATATGGAAAATCATAAAACATACATGAATTTGTATCAAAAATACCTGGAACTGGGCAGATATTCCGAAAAGTTAATGTAACAGCTTTAATGCCGTTTACTTAACGACCCTGTCGACCGGCAGCATTTCCCGTCAGGGAAATCATATCAATAGAAAAATACAGC